>CAZCNI010000010.1:0-13103 GCA_964499765.1 uncultured Polyangiaceae bacterium | reverse complement strand
CGGCGAAAAAAAGAAGGCCAAGAAGACGGAAGACAAGAAGGACAACGCTGAGGCTGGCGACGCAGCGGGTTCTGAAGAGCCCAAAAAGAAGGCTGCAAAGAGCGAAGCTGCAGATGAGTCCGCTCCGCCTGCGAATGAGGCACCCCCTGCCAATGACCCTGCGGCAGACAGTCCGGAGACCGTCAAAAAGAAGCCTGGGGGTTGTGGCTGCCGAGTCCCAGGGCGCAGCGAGACCCCCTCTCCAAACGGATGGCTGTTGTTGACCGCAGCCTCGGGTTTGGCCTTAGCTCGCCGACGGCGTTTGCGTTCGGAATCGGCTTCGGTCTAAAGCTGAGCGACTAGCGTTCAACTGCATTCACCAAGCGTTCGAGACCTTCTGAGAATTCGTGCACAGGCGTCAATAGGCTCAATACGACGATTCCCTCCTGGGTATCGTCGTAGAACCAGCCGGGCTGCACCAACAAATTCGCCTGCGTAAGCAGATGCAATGACCAGTCTTCGAGCGCAAGGTTGGGCAACTGGAGAACCGCTGACCATCCACCCTGCGTCGCGCGCAAACTGACGGGCGTGTCTCGAACACGTTGCTCGAGAAGCTGATAGTTGTGTAGCAGACGCGCCTGAATGCGCGCTCGACGCTGCGCACCGTATTCGAGCAATTCAGGGAGGGCAACCTGAACCGGTGTATTCAGTGACAAGAAGGTGTCGCAAATGAGTTCAAGCCTCGCGACTGCCTCCCGGCGAATTCGTTCCGGACCGCCAACGACGATCCAGCCTAATTTGAGTTGCGGCAGACCCGCGGTTTTCGACAGGCCGCCGAGCGAGAACACGAGGCTGGATTGCGCTGACAACACTGTCGAGATCGGGCTCTGCCCCGGTCGCAGCGGAAAGTCGGCAAATACTTCATCGGAGATGAGGGGCACGCCACTCGCTACGAGGGTTTCGAGCTCCTGGTCGCACGTGCAGGAGCCTGTGGGGTTGTTAGGACTCACGAGCACAATCGCCTTGCAGGACCCAGACAGTCCCCGTTTCACTGAGTCGGTATCGATGTAGTAGGCGCCGTCATAGCGGATATTGTAGTGTGAAAGACGGACGTTCTCGAGAATCGCCAGGTGTTCCAGCAGGGGGTAACTTGGCCGAGGAAACAGTACGGTGTCACCGGGATTGGTCAGCAACTTGAACAAGTACGAGTAGGCTTCACTCGTGCTGGCGCAAAGAACAATCTGTTCAACTTCTGCAACGATTCCCTTCTGACGCAGGTACCTAGCCACGGCGCTTCGAGCCGATTTGAGGCCAAGCGGCGCAGGCTCGTAGGTTGCGCTCTGCGACCGGGCCAGGTGAGTGACCCAAGACTCATCGTCGAAGATTCCTGCTCGAGTTGGGTTTGAGAGGGTAAGGTCCAGAATTGGCGCCCCTGCGGCGCGCAGAGCTGCCAAACTCACCGTGAGGCCGTTCGGTGACTGGGGAATCTGTGTGCGCACAGAGAACGTGGGCGTTGTCATTCCGAATCTCCCGTGTGGCGCACGATACCGCATCAGACCCACGGCGCGATGACTAAAAGCGTACTAGCCTGCAAGTTGATGAACAGTCCTGGCTGTGTCACTCGATTGGAGCACGATGGTAAGGACATCACGATCATCGGTACGGCGCACGTATCACAGACAAGTGTCGATGAAGTCCGCCGCGTTATCGCTGATACGGTTCCGGACGTAGTCTGCGTAGAACTTGACCAGAAACGTCATGATTCTTTGATGGACGAGAATCGCTATGCCAATCTGAATCTCGCCAAGAAGATCAAGGAACATCAGGTGCTGGTCCTGCTGGCGAGTCTGGCTCTGGCTGCCTACCAGAGGAAGATCGGTGAGCGCCTCGGCGTAAAGCCGGGTGCCGAATTGCTCGCTGCGGTGCAAAGCTGCAAACAAATCGGCGCCCGCCTGGTCCTGGCAGATCGAGACATTCAAACAACCCTCAAACGAACTTGGGCCAATATATCGGCGTTGAACAGATTGAGACTCGTGGGCAGTCTGATAACCGCGCCGTCCGCAGCAGCGGAACTGTCTGAAGACCAGATCGAGCAGCTGAAGAACCGCGATACCATCTCAGAGATGCTCACCGAACTTTCCCGCATGGTTCCCGGTCTCAAAGAGCCGCTGATTGATGAACGCGATCAGTACTTGGCTAGCTCAATTACGATGGCTCCCGGAAAAAAAATCGTGGCCGTCGTCGGCGCAGGCCATGTCGAGGGCATCGTTGCCCACTTGGGCAAGCCGATCGATCGAACTGCACTCGAGCAGTTGCCGAGCCAATCGGCCTTCAGACGCTACCGGCCGTGGCTGATACCGTCGGTGATTCTTCTGTCCTTTATTTGGGGCTGGCACGCCCATTCAGTGGGCACGCTGCTTCACATGCTGGTGGCCTGGTCGCTGCCGACTGCTATCGGCTGCGCGTTCTTCACTGCCGCGGCAGGCGCGCAACCCGTAACCGTCATTACAGGTTTTTTGGCCGCACCTCTGCTGACACTGTACCCAAGAATCGGCGCCGGAATGGCAACGGCATTGGTTCAGGCGTCGGTTCGTCGTCCCACTCGGGCCCATTGTGAAGGTATTCTCGAATCTATCACCCAAGTGCGTGGTTGGTACCGCAACACGGCCATGCGAGTCTTGTTGGTCTACTCGCTGTCATCGGTGGGAGCGACCATCGGGGCGCTCATCGGGGCGGCCTGGGTGATCTCGCTGCTGTAGACTCCATCTGTCGTCCATGGCTTTCCCCTCTTCACCCAATTTGTCTGCCGAGCGCTATGCGCACGTTCGCTGGCAGTCGGTGTTGCCGTGGGCATTGGCGATCCTGTTGCTACTGGTTTACCTGCCCTCGCTGGGCGGCGGTTTCGTGGTGTGGGACGATCCTTGGCTCGTTGTCCAAAACAGTTTGTTGTCACGTGGCGGCACTCGCGAAATTTGGGCAATTCTCACTGACTTCTCTTTTTCCACTCGTCATACGCTTGGCGCTGAATATTTGCCGCTGCGTGACTTGAGTCACGTCCTGGAATCCTCGGCGTACAAGCTCGCCCCCCAACTGTTGCGCGTCGACAATCTAATCATTTATGTCGTTGCGATACTGTTACTGCGAGAGGCTTTGCTTTGCACTCTAGGCCGCAAGTGGACCACTGAACTCTGTGTCCTCATTTTCGCGCTGCATCCGGTTCACGTTGAGAGCGTGGCGTGGATTGCCGGTCGCAAGGATGTGCTCGCGCTTGCCTTTGTCGCCGCCATGCTCTGGGCCTGGTGCCGCGAAGATGGCCGCCTCGTCGGCTGGGCTACGGCATTTTTTGCCGCGGCGCTGCTCTCGAAGTCGATGAGTATTGCAGCCATCGTGCTTGTTCTCGTGTTCGATTTGGTCGCAGAACGCCGCATCGCATGGCGAGCGTTCCTCTTGCTGATCGTACCTGCAGTGGTCATCATGCCTCTGCATTGGAAGGTCGGCAGTCTGATGCACATGGTGGGCACGCCGGCAGGTGGCACTCGATGGACAGCTGCCGCCACCATGGGTCCTGTCTGGTGGCGCTACATCGAGTGTTGTTTCAACCCTGCGGCACTGTCGATTGTTCACGATGTTCCAACCAGAACCACCTGGAACGGTGCTGCCATCACAGGCTGGTTGTTCGTTATTGGCACGGGTATCGCGGCGACACGCACCTGGTGGCGAAACGAAGAACCCGCTTGGCTTGCTGCTTGGCTCACGTTCGTGGCTCCCCTCATTCCGGTGAGTCAGGTGCTCTTTCCGCTGCAAAATCGCATGGCAGACCGCTATTTGTGGTTGAGCGTGCTGGCCCTTGCTTGGCTAATGGCACTATTGATGCGCAAATTGGAGCGGCTCGGAACCAGTGCGGGCCTGCTGCTAGTGATGCTATTTGCCGCAACCACCGTGTGGAGAGCAGGGCTGTTCGGCGACAGCGTATCGCTCTTTAGTGACGCAACACGCAAGACAACGTTGTCCACCACGGCGCCCTATTTGCTGGGCTACGCACTGGAACTGCGCAAGAACGAACCTGCGGCGCGTGCCGCGTACGCCGAGGCGCTTCGTCGCAATGGTCAGGACGACGCGGTGCGTTCCGCCACCAACAACCTCGCGCGCCTCGAGGTGAGTCGAGGCGCACTAGTGCAAGCCGAAGACATTCTGCGTAGGGGGATTCAGAAGTTTCCCGAAGATGGCAAGATGCGCGACAACCTAATCAAGGTACTGTTCCGTGAAGGAAAGGTTGAAGAAGCGCGGAGGTTATTTGGTTTTCCGCCGAGCTCAACCAAGACCCCGACAGCACCTAAACCGAGCACGGCGGCCTCCAGCGCCGCAGAACCGTACCGACACAAGCGCCGCTCGCGTACGCAGAAGTCAATTCGACTCTTCTAAATGTCGGTTTCGTTGCCATCCGACCGGCTGTGTAAAGGCCTGTTCGAGCTGAGCATTGTCTCCTGCGTAGTTCGATTTCATGGGGTTGCTGGGTTGCGTCGATGCACTGATCGTGGCGCGAACATAAGCGTCGTCTGTGGCAAGCGAATAGTCCGCAATTGGACCCGCGACGCGCTTAACCAGCACGCCCACGCTTGGGCTGTCCCAACGGTCACCGGCTGGAACGTGCGCCAAAGGATGCGCACTGAGTTTCGTGGCAACGAAGTCCACTTGGTACGCGACGCCGGAAACCGCGTTGACCCTAATTGACAGTCTTCGGTGCCGTTCATCGAAGTTGCATTGATCCAAGGAAACGCCAGTTGAAGCGTAGAAGTCACCCATGAGCATGGCGTTGACCAACTCAGCAGGACGGAGCTGATACGCACGCACCACAATCCATCCCCTTCCAGGGCTCGCTTCAGCGGCACCGCTGAGCACATGAGTGTCGTCCCCAGCAACGCCATACAGCGGTAGCCAACCACGTTCCAATATCCGCTCGGCGTTAGCCATGTCCCACATGCGTACGGCGGAGCGCTTTCCGGTATCCCCTCGGGACGCAGCGTAGGGATGACCATTGAATATCTCTAGGAATCGTGCAGCCCGCACACGCGCCAGGCTGTCGGCACCCACCGCCCAGGTGAAGTTTGGGTGGTTTACGATACCTACGGCTGGTTCGCCCCGACGGAGGCTGTCAGCCTCGATAGCGTGCAGACACTGATCGAGTATCGAAGCCGAATTTTCCCCGACGGCAGGTGGGATCGAAGTAGAAATGTTCACGGCCGTCAGATGGATACGGCTCGGCCCAACGTCGTTGGTAATTTCCTCATTCTCGAGCAGCAAGAACTGCCCTGAGTGCTCGAATTCGTGGCGCAGTTCTGCAAGGGGCTTGAGGCGCCATTGCTCAACGCCTTCCGCATCTCGTGACGTTGGCTTGCAGGTACCCGAGTCCAAACAGGCATGGCCATCGGCCATTCGTCGTTTGGCTTCGCTAGCCCCAATCCAGTCTTCATGGTCAGCGACCAGGTTGTGTTCGGACAACCCAAGAAATTGGTAGCCGTGGCTGGAATACCAGTGGATGAGTTCTTCGGGAAGCATCGCGCCATCACTCCAGAGCGTGTGTGCATGCAAGTTTCCCTTGTACCAATGCAACCCATTTTTTTGCGCACGGCAGGCGCCGAGCGCAAGCAAGGCGACGAGTAGCAACGGCCGCCAGCGCAAGACTAGTTTCATGGAGACTACCACGGTTCGGCGTACGACTATGCTGCCGGGTGACCTTTAGGGCCAGTGCTGTTACACTGCGACAGTGGACTGCGACAAGCTTCGATCCCGACTTTCTCAGACTTCCGCGGTGCGCCCTGAAGGTCGCGTCGTGTCCGTCACTGGGCTCGGAATCCGTGTTGTCATGCCCGGCGCGCGCATTGGGGACGTGATTCAGATCGAGCGCCGAGCAGGGCCGCCGGTGGATGCGGAGGTCATCGGCTTCGATGCGGGTCAAGTCGTCGCTGTGCCGCTAGGGACACTCACTGGGGTTGGACCCGATGAACTTGTCCGCACCACAGGAGCCCCTTTGCAGGTGGGCGCGGGCAGGGGGTTGTTGGGGAGAGTCGTCGATGGTCTGGGCCGCGCTCTCGATGGGCGTTGTCTGCCCTCGGGGTTGCGCCCCACTTGGGTCGAGCGTGCTGCGCCGCCTGCGCTCTCCCGCAGCCCGATTTCAAGGCCGTTCGTCACTGGAATTCGTGCGATTGACGGACTACTCACGCTGGGGGTTGGTCAGCGCATCGGACTTTTTTCGGGGTCGGGCGTGGGCAAGAGCACGCTCCTGGGTTCACTCGCGCGCAACGCACAGGCAGATGCAGTCGTGGTTGCCCTAGTGGGTGAGCGGGGCCGAGAAGTTCAGGAGTTTCTGGATTACTGTCTCGGTGAAGACGGGCGCAAACGTTCAATTGTCGTGGTGACCACCAGCGATGCTCCGGCCTTGGAACGGTTGCGCGCGGCGCAGACGGCAACCGCATTGGCTGAAGCCATGCGCGACGAGGGTGCCGACGTGTTGTTGCTCGTCGATTCGGTGACACGTTTCGCCCGGGCTCAACGTGAAGTGGGTCTGTCTGCTGGCGAGCCCCCAGCACGTCGCGGTTTTCCGCCCAGTGTCTTTGCCGCATTGCCTCGCCTCCTTGAACGGGCAGGCACGGCGAGTGTCGGGTCGATTACGGCAGTCTACACGGTGCTCGTCGAAGGCGACGATCTCGATGAGCCCATTGCCGATGAGGTCAGAGGCATTGTCGACGGTCATGTTATTCTCGACCGCGAATTGGCCTCACAGGGTCACTACCCGGCGATTGACGTGGTCAAATCCATTTCACGCGTGATGCCGCGCGTCGTTTCACCAGAGCAACTAACCTGGTCGCGCCAACTTCGCGCTCTGGTGTCCGCCTACGAGCAGAAACGCGACTTGATCGTCCTGGGTGGCTACGTTAGGGGGACCGACGCAAGCGTGGATCGGGCAATTGGAGCGCGCGAGCAGATTGAAGCTTATCTGCGTCAAGGCAGCGCCGCGTGCACCGGATTCGAAGACACCTGGGCCAAAATTGAGAGGTTGGTGACCGAGTCGTATCGGTAGCCATGGCGCTCATTGACCGTGGCAGCTAAGCATTCCCTGAGCACTCTTGCTCGAACTCTTCCAGCAACTTCTTTGCCTTGCGCGACAATTTCTTCGGCACTACGACGTTGACGACTACATGCAGATCCCCGCGCATCCCACTGCGATCGAGTCTCGGTAGGCCACGACCTCGCAACGTCACGAGCGATCCCGGCTGGGTACCTGAATCCAAGTGAACCGTGGCAACCGAGTTGTCCGGCAGCCTAACGTCGAACTTGCCACCCAACGCTGCAGTGAGGAAACTCACCGCTTCGTGCACGATGAGGTCACTGCCTTCGCGCTCATAGCGAGGGTCTTCCTTGACGTGAATTTGCACGTAGAGATCCCCAGCGGGCGCACCCGGATGACCGGGCATCCCTTGTCCAGAAAGCCTGAGTTGGATTCCGTTATCGACACCCGCAGGTACATTCACAATGACTTTGCGCCGTCGCTCAACCTGCCCATGCCCTTTGCAGGATTGACAGGGTGTGCCGATGGATTTGCCCGTGCCGCGGCATTGCGAACAAGTGCTTGCAAAAACAATAAAGCCGCGTTGGCTAGCCGTCTGACCTGAACCACCACACGCGCTGCATCGCTGAGGAGTTGTACCAGCTGCCGCGCCTGAGCCTCCGCAAGCATCGCAGGGTGCAGCACCTGTCACGTCGACCTCACGCTTGATGCCGGTCATTACATCTTCAAGCGTGAGCATCACGTCGACTTGAACGTGTTGCCCTCGCTCGGGACGCCCGGAACGGCTCGAACCACCGAAGCCGCCAAAGCCACCAAAGAAGTCGGAAAACAGGTCTTGGAATTGACTCAGAATGTCACCAATGCCGACATTGCTGAAGTCCACTCCCCCCGAACCGCTGAGCCCAGCGTGTCCGAAGCGGTCATACATCGAACGCTTGTTGTCGTCGGACAGGACGCTGAAAGCTTCTGTCGCTTCCTTGAACTTCTCCTCTGCAGCCTTGTCCCCTGGATTGCGGTCCGGGTGGAACTTCAGTGCATTCTGGCGATAGGCCTTCCGTATCTCATCGCCATTCGCTTCACGCGAAACGCTGAGAACCTCGTAATAGTCACGCTTGGATGTCATTCGACCACAGAAAAGGGTGCCGACCTGGAAACTAAAACACAAAGGGCGTCTGTCAACACGTCGCGTGGCTTCTTAGTTGCTGCAGCAGCACTTCCTGCTCGTTGAGGCGACCTTGCGCAAGTGCAAACTGGTTCTTGAGCTCAGCAAATTGTCGCTCCACGTCCCTTGATTGCTGCGTTGCCGCAGCCAGCTGCTCGACACGCCACGCGGCCGCCTGAACGTCCGCCCGCAGCCTCGCTCGTTCTTCCAGCAGAGTTTGCAAGACTTCGTCTGCGTGCTCGGAACTCTGGACACTTGGGGCATGGGCCTGGTGACTAACCCAGGCCGAAGTGCGCTCAGGTGATTGCGCCGTGTCCGTAGGTAGGCTGGTAGCAGCTGCAGCAGACACGTTGTCGGCCCAACTCTGGCTTTCGGTAGCTCGAGTCACCTCAAGAGCAGAATTCTGTAGCTGGCGCACAAGCTGCTCACCAACTCGAGTCACCGATTGGAGCTCCGCCTCGAGTTGACGAATTCGTCCACCCCGCTCCTGCAGCAGGACTTCGAGACGATTGAGGTCACTGCTGGCCTCGCTCACTTGTTGCTCCGACGTAGCCGCCTGAGCCTTCAGTTCGCCGAGCTCGTTGAGGTCAGCATTGGCCTTGCTCACTTGTTGCTCCGACGCGGATAGCTGAGCCTTTAGTTCGCCGAGCTCGCTTTCGAGTTGTACAACCCGAACCTCCAGGTGCTCATTGTGGACCACTTCTTGTTGTAGGCGCTCCACTTGAAGGTCAGCTTCGTCAGCTCGCGAATCTGCGGCGGTCGCCCGCGCCTCAACGGACGCAATCCATCGCTCCTTGCGTCGCAGTTCCTCCTTGAGTTCCTCCAATTGCCGCGACAACTCTGCCGACGTTCGTTGCTCGGTGTGCCGCTGTTGAATTTGAGCAAGCTGGGCTTCAAGCCGCGCCAGGCGTTCGACCGCACTGCGCTCTGCGTGCCGCGATGAACGGAGCTGTTCCCGCAATTGGCGCGATGCACTGTTGTGCAGGACGTCGGCCATTGGCAGCTGCACGACGGTGAAGCCATCGAGCTCGAATGGTTGGGCGCTTGCCGCTGCAACGAACCATTCAGGCTCCTCCGTACCCCCCACAACGAAACCAGCGTCGAGCTTGGGCTCTGGTTCTGCAACTGGCGCTAGTTCTGCAACGGTGTATCCAACGAAGGGCATTTGCCCCAACATGCGAACTATTGGAAACTCAGTCCGAACGATGTCGTACAAGGTGTAGTAGTCTAAGACTTGCTTTGTCGTGTCCGCTGGAGAGACGAGCCCATCCTGTACGTCTGGGTTCGGCGCCGTAATGAACGCCAATCCTCGCGGGGACAGCGCACGCTTGAGACGGCGAATGAGCATCGGCAGGTCGCTCATTGCCGAAAGGTTGTCGATGATACCTATGTCGAAAGCGCCGTCGCGCACCGCAAGTGTTGCTTGACTGCTGAGCGGTGCAAAAGACACCGACTGTAGCGTGTTCTTGGCTGCCGCTTCTGCAAGTCGCTCAGGATTCGGATCGCAGACGTGCACGAGTCGAGCACCGCGCTCGAGTGCCTTTTCCCAGACGGAGCCCATCGCGGACCCGAACACGAGAACGCAGCGTCCCTCAATCTGCGACTGCGCAAAGGCAGAAACGACGACACTCGGTACCATCGACAGCGCAGCAGCCATAAATCAGGCCGCACCTTAGCCAAGAAGCAGCGCTCAGGCCAGGCGCGATTATGGCTGCTTGCACGGCGTGGGCACCTTGCAGGGCTCGCCACAATTGAGTCCCAGCGCAAAGCGTTCAATTTGAGAGGGCAACGAATCCCCTACGCCGGTTCCGGCAAGGCAAAGCATAATGGCGTCGTCAGGGCCGATTGAGTTCGACGGCTCGATGCATAGGCCGTTTATGCAGGTGCCCTGTTTGAGACCGTGGGCCGGAGGGCACTCTTGGTCGGCGCGGCACACCAGGCCACGGCATTGCGCGATTGGTACCTCTGCAGAGGTTGCTGAACCTGGACAGACCGCAACCAAGTATCCTTTGCGTTCAATCGTGAACTGCTCGTCCCGATTAGGCGGCTCATTCTTTGTAACCCTGACTACTTGGCTCTCCTTCAACCAAGCAATGAAGCCACGGCCTTCCGTGTCTTTGAGTTGAATGGTTTCGGTCCGTGAACACGCCAACGCGCAGACAGCAATAGTGGCAATGGCACAGATTGTCGTGGTGATCGTCAAGGTCGGGTTGCTGGTCAAAGTTTCCACTGTCGCACCATGATACGCGAAACCAAGTGATTCGGTCATAGAACACGATAAGCTGTGCTCACGATGTCGCGCATATTCAAGAAAACGCTCGTCGTGGACGGCATTACTCCAGTGTTTGCCTATGCCACCTTGCGAACGAGGTCCGCTACCGGCTCTTTCCTATTGGAAAGCGTCATACCCGGCGAGCGTTGGGGTCGTTATTCCGTTCTCGGCTACCACCCGAAGTCTCAGGTTGTCATCCATTCGGCAACTGGAGTGAACCCGTTCGGAGAATTGCGGCGGCTCATTCCAACCAGCGGTAGTGTCGCGTCGGACTTTGCGGAGCGCTTGGCGGACGCGCATTTCGGGGTTGTATCCTATGATGTCGTGCATACCGCGACCAAAGTCGAGTCTTGGCCCGAGATCGATGCCCATCGTCAGCCGATCGCGCGTCTCGTCGGAGGCACGACGGTCATCGTGTTCGACAACCTCACGCATACCGCAACGATTGCCGCCCACGACCCAGCAGATGTGCAGAGGGCAGAACAAGATCTACACACGCTCTCACCTCTGCTGCCAATGGACCCACCAGACAGCAACGAGCTTTCAACTGACATTGACGTCGATATTCCGGACGCTGAATATGAAGCAGGCGTAGAACGCATCAAAGAGTACATCCGGGCGGGTGACGCTTTCCAGGTTGTTTACGCCAGAACCTTCTCGGTACCCGTGGGGGCGGCCGATCCCTTCGACGTCTACCGATCATTGTGTGTTCTATCACCGGCTCCGTACATGTACTTGTTGGAACTCCCAGAAACCGCGGATGCGCCTCGCGTTGCAATCGCAGGTGCAAGTCCTGAGACTCTGGTACGCGTCGAGGGCCGCACTGTCACGCTTCGCCCAATCGCAGGTACGCGACGGCGTGGACATACACCCGAAGAAGACACCCGTTTGGCAGCAGAAATGTTGGCGGATCCTAAAGAGCGCGCGGAACACGTAATGTTGATCGATCTGGCACGAAACGATGTCGGGCGCATTGCAGAACCCGGTAGCGTGCGGCTTCCGACGCAAATGCAAGTGGAACGTTACAGTCACGTCATGCACATCGTCAGTGAAGTTACCGGACAAGTAGCAAAAACACCCGACGCTTGGGATGTGTTATCGGCCACGTTTCCTGCTGGAACGCTCAGTGGGGCACCAAAGGTCCGCGCTATGCAGATCATACGCGAACTCGAGCGCAGACCGCGCGGCGTATACGGAGGCGCGGTGGGTTATGTAACGCGCGGACTCGAACTGGATTTCGCCATTGGCATTCGGACCGTAGTCATGCAGAACGGTCGCTTCGAGGTCACCGCAGGCGCAGGGATCGTCGCCGAGAGCGTACCGAAACTCGAGGCCAAGGAGACTCGCAACAAGGCGCGCGCTGCCCTCGCGTCTGTCTGCGCCGCACGGAATCGTCACAGCGGTCGTTCGTAGAGTCGGTAGCGTTTGTAGATCTTGCCGCCCATGAACTTGATCGCGACGTTGACTGGGGCGTTGTCTTCGAGAGTCCAGGAAAGCTCACCCCAGTCGATGCCGCATCGTTGACGTGCATTTTTCTTTTTGGCGTACTTGAACGTCGATTGCCCTGCATACTTCTTCACGTTCCTATACTGTTTGCGAATCCCAAGGATCGCCAATCGAGCCGTGCGAGGTCCTCGTACCTTGAAACGCCAGAGCAGTTTTGCGATGTTGATCGGTGACAGCTTCCCGTTAAGTCCGGCGATCGCCTCGTTGATGTTTGGTAAGGCAACGGCAACGGCCGCTGGCTCGTCGTTGATATTGACAATCAGACTTAGCTCGGGACGAATCACCAACTTTAGCATGTCGGCCAGCGCATGTAACTCGCGCTCGGTGTAAGGCACGAAACCCCAGTTCTCGCTCCAAGCGTCGTTGAATACATCCACGATGGTTCTCACTTCCGCTGCAAGGTCTTTGACCCTGCAGGAACGTGCAGCAACCTCAGGCATGGCTTGAATCTCGTCGTGAGCACGACGAGCACGCGCCGGGACATCTCCCACCACATATCGCCACGCGTATAAGTCCTTCAGCTTGGGCACACCTGCTGCCTCGATGAGACCACCTTGGTAGGGGAGATGATGCGGCATCATGACCATTGGTGGTGTATCAAAACCTTCAATCAAGCACCCAATTTCGTCGTTTACGCTCAGCGACATGGGGCCACGCATGTGCTTCATGCCACGTTCCGACAGCCATTCAGCAGCCGCTTCGAGCAGTGCGCGAGCTACACTCTCGTCATTGATCGTGTCGAACAACCCAAAGAAGCCCACGTCATCGCGATAACGCGCCAAGTGCTCCCGATCGATCTGTGCGGTACAGCGCCCGACACAGAACCCATTTCGGTGCGCGGTGAATATCACACCTTCAGCGTGATCGAAAAAGGGATGCTTGGGACTTAGCCGTTGCTTGAGCTCGAAATCCAAAGGCCTAATGTAGTTGGGGTCGTCACGATAAATGTAGCTAACGACATTCAAGAAATCCTTGAGTGGTCCACCGATGGGTGTTTTGCGAATTTCTATTGACATCACTAGATCCTAACGTCTACGCGCGATTAGATCACTCCGAACTTCTTGCCAACTTTGTAGAACGCATCAAGTGCCTTATCGAGGTGATGCCGTTCGTGAGTC
>CAZCNI010000009.1:9171-13763 GCA_964499765.1 uncultured Polyangiaceae bacterium | reverse complement strand
GCCATTGCCGACTTTCTGTGCACGCAAGATGACTCAGGGTGCACGACACAAATGCATGCGCGAAGGAATGCTCGGACGCGTAGTTTCAGAGCCGCTCTATATTGGTGACATCACGGCAACTACGCTGCGATTTAGTGATTGGTTTGATTTGAGGCACATGACCCACATTGAACGATGGCCTCCGATACACACTTTATTCTGGCATGCAAACAATGTTTTGATGTTGAACGAAAACATCTGCAGCGCGTACCTGCCCGCGATTCGTTTTGAGTGACGGCAAGGCCAAAGGCGAAAACCACTACAATTGCGGCCTTGCGCCGCGATGACTTCCGCAAATGTCGATGATCGAAAGAAAATCGACGTCGACGGCGTGGCCAAACTTTGCGAAACTAATGGTCCGCTAGCAAGGCTGCGTGCGTCCGCGGTGGCGGCGCGTCGGCACCGAACGCGCAATAGGCCTGTGTTGGGGAGGTTCGAGTGAGCACTCGCGAAAATCAAAATTGGGATCGGAATCGCTTCGATAGGCAACGCGATTTGGCACTTCAGGCGCAAGACGCTGTTCGCGTGGCGCGGGTGTACATGACTGCAACACAGTCAGCTCCGGTCGAGGAGCGGATCACCCTCTTGCGTCAGGCCGTCATTGAATTGCAACCATTGAAGGATTCAGAGAATGCCGTACTCGACGTGGAGACCGAACTAGTAAAACTGAACCCCACGGACACGGATTTATTTGATCGCGTCTCAGCCAAGCTGCGCGCCTACGACAAGAGTAAAGAATTAAGCAGCTTGCTCGACGCGTTGCTCGCACCCGGTGTCGCTCTCGAACCCGAGACTCAACAGCAACGACGTTCCGAGCTACTGGAACTCTATGCAAACAAGCTCAATGACCGTGGGCGTGCCGCCGAGCAACTAGTCCACTTGCTAGAGTCGAGCACGATCAAGCCCGAGTGGCTATCGCATGCCGAAGAGCTCGCACAGAATCGCGCTTGGCTCAAAGTGCTCGCCCCCAACCTGGCACGGGCGTACCAGCGATTGAACCAGCCAACGGGTGAACTGGCGGTTCTCAACCGGGAGCTTGAGGTTGCGCGCGGGCCACGCCTGGCTGAACTCCGAAAGCGTTTGGCTATCTTGCGGCAAGACTTTCTCGACGATTCAGACGGCGCACTTGAGATGCTTGAGCCACTGGTGTCAGCAGACCCGGGCGACGATGAAATGCGCGGTCGGTTTTTGGAGTTGAGTATCTTGCGCGATCGCAAACAGGAGGCAGCGCGACGTCTTACGCGCGCCATGACATCCGTACACGAAATGGCAGCACGCGCGCGAATCGGCCTTGATCTCGGCAGATTGTGGCAACAGAATGACGACGATGAGTCGGCGACCGCCGCCTATCTCGACGTATTGAGAACCCGAGTCGAAGATCCGGCAGTGCTCGCCGCAGCCGAAGCCATCGACGCGCTCGGCGCGCCATTGGACGCAGAAGCCGACCGTGACCGACTCTGGGCTGTTTGCGCGCTTGGTAAGCAGCCAGCTACGCGACGCACAGCCGCGGAGGCTTTACTCAAGTCCTGCGAAGGCGAACAAGCGGTTGACGACCTGAGAGCTACGGCCCTGGAAACCATCGTGGACACGGCCCCCGACCGCGCACTTGAAACACTACTCAAGTTGGAATCCCACTATGCCGAGCGCCGGGATTTCCAGCGCTTGATTCCCGTGCTGGAACGAATCTTGGCCGCGGAAAACACCGCCGATGCTTCGTACCGGGCTTTACTAGCTTCGCAACGCGCCGAACGCTTGGGGCTGCTCGGTTCACTGCGCCGCGACGTGACGGACAATGCCGCCGGTGCGCTCAGCGCCTTCACCGAAGCGCTATCGATTGATCCCGAGCAGAGTCTGAGCATCGATGCCCTGATGGATTGGATGAACAACGGCCCCAATCGGCTGGAATCTGCGGCGATACTCGAGCCACACTTGCGAGCGCAGGGGAGCTACGCAGAACTACTAGTTGCTCTGGGCGCTCGCACTGAGTTTGACCCAAGCCCGGAGACTCGGCTCGAAGCCGCCAATGAGGCGCTTTCGTTATTCCAGCAGGGTCTCGTGCCCACCGATAGCGCCGCTTGGTTTTGTGCTCTCGGTCTCAAAGCTGCCCTTGACGGCGCTGAGCAGCATGTCGCCCAGTGGGCTACCGCGCTCGAAAATGTCTGCAACGGCAATCCGTCAGTTGAAGCCGACGGACTCGAGGCAGGGCTCGGTACCCGATCGATCACCAATGCCACACTGTTTGGACTTGCGCTGCGCGCGGTCGTTCGACTGATTGAAGTGCAGCGATTCGAACAGGCGTCGGTTCGCCTTGCCGAGGCGCAGACGTTCGACCCCACCGAACCGCAACTGTTGGCACTGGCTGATGTACTTGCTCAGGTTCGGGGTGACGAACCCGAAGAGCGACTGCAACAAGTGCAAGCAGCCATTGCAGCGGAAACGGGTGACCGGCGAGTGGCTTTACTGACGCTCCGGGCGTCAATCGAGCGCAGCCTCTTTGGCGTAGGAGAAAACGAGCTTGCCACTTGGCTGCAGGTCATCGAGGAGGACCCGCGTTCCGTCAATGCGCACCAAGCGCTCTGCGAGCTCTACACGACCCTAGGCAAGACTGAACTGCTCGAGCCTGAGCTACGCCGCGCACTGGCTAGTGTCCCCGCCGAAGAGCAGAACTCGGTGCGTACGAAGCTTGCCGAACTTTTGGCAAGCCAACGGCGCGAACCCGAAGCGCTCGAGCTTTATCGCGAGGTCCTTCAGAACGACAAGGTCGATGGCGAGAGTCTCGCTCACGCCGCACGACTGGCTCAGCAAACCGGTGACGTGGCACTACAAAGTCAGGTTCTGCAGCGGCGCGTCGATGTGGCTAAGACACGTCTTGAGTGGGGGGTCGCACTGGAAGTGCTCGGTACCCACCTATTGGAAACAGGACAAGCACAAGCCAACGCCATTGACGACTATCGCCAGGCACTGCGCGCCTATGTCGATGATGGCCAGATTGAACGAGCCCTCGCGCTGGCTGAACGCCTACTCTTGGTTGCACCAAGCGACAGCGAGACGGCCGCGGTCCTCGCTCACTTGGCGTTTAGCAACGGCGACCTGGAGACTGCCAACTCGTATTTCGATACGGTTGCCCAAGCCGACACGCGACGAGCCTACGTTCTGCTCCAAGAGCTCGAACCGACCGCGCAACGCACCGGTAGATTACCTGACCTTCTCAATTGGATAGAACGACTACTCTGGCTGAACGCGGCTGCGGGCACGGTAGATTCGCGGACATTGCTGGTTCAAAAAGCCAACTGGCTTGCGGCAATTCCCGAACGGCTGGGTGAAGCCAGTGAAGTGTGGCGAAGTCTGATCGAAACCCACAACGAGCCATCGGACATTTTAGCCTACCAGCAGTACCTGACCATTTTTCCGGACCGGGCTCTGCAACAGGAAGGCCGTCGGTGGCTCTTCGAGCGCGCTGTGTCGAGCGCAGCTGACCCCGGCACACCATTGCTGCAATGGGCAAAGACCGAGGCCGATGATTTCGGCGACTTGGTCGCAGCGATTGCCTTGTGTGAGCGGGCAGTGAAAGCTCAATCAGACAACGGGGAGGCGCTCGAACTGCTGGCGAGTCTACGGCTGCGTGCGGGTGCCGCAGAAGGGGCACTCCAGGCTCTGGAAACGCTGCGGCGTCACACTGCAGAACCCGAGCGCGAACGGGTCGATGTCAAGATCGCACAGTTGTTGGCAGAGCACTTGGATCAACCCGAGCTAGCGTTTGCCAAGTTGCGTCCCCTGTTGACGAAAGAGCCAAACAGCGAGGCCGTCATTCAAATGATGATCACGTTGTCCAAAGACGACCGTGTAGGGCCGGCTTCGGCTCGTCTGTTCGAAGAGCTCGCCGCTTCGTGGAAATCATGCGGGGTCGAGCCGCGGACCATTTTCAACCGCGTAGCAGCGGTGGCCCGTTGTGCGGGGCCGGACTCAAAGCTGTGGGAACTGCTCGAAGGACTAGGTCCCCAGACGGAAAGCACCGAAGCGGTAGTAGCTGCCTACGGCTCGGCCATTGCCTACTTCAAGCAGCCTGACGTGTTGGAAAATTTGGGCAAAAGCGTGGTGGCGTTTGCGGACCAATGGGCGCCCGATGCGTCAGTGTTCACGGACGCGCTGCTCAGGGTGCTCGATGTCGTACCCAAAGCCCGCTGGGCGCTAGATCGCGTGACCTTCGTACTGAGTCAGCAGGGTCGATTCGGTGAACTACTCGATTGGTTCGATCGCGCCATCGCGGCCGAGGAATCAACCGATGCGCGCTACGCGCTATTGAATGAAGCCATTGTTACGGCACGCGATCTTGCGAAAGACAATGAGCGAGCCATCGCTTATCTTGAGCGTCAGTGCAACGAGCGCCCTGATGACGCCAAGGCCCAGGCTTCCCTGGAGCGCCTCTATCGACGCGGCGGATATACCCGTAAGTTGATTGACTTACTCACGAATCGGCTGCAATCGCTGGCAGATCCTGAACGTGCCCAGGTGCAGGCCCACATTGCAACGCGGTGGCTGGAGCTCGGAGAGCC
>CAZCNI010000009.1:6555-9071 GCA_964499765.1 uncultured Polyangiaceae bacterium | reverse complement strand
GAGCGGCTTTCGCAACACCGCGAACACGCCGAAGCGCTGGTCCAAATCTCCCTGCAAGTAGACGATCTCAAGATCTCTTTGCCGCTCTTGTCCGATGCGTTGCGTGTCTATGGCTCGAAACTGGACGACCCGGAACGAGAAGCGCAGCTCCATGAGCAACTGCTGGCTTGGACTCAAGATGAGGTCACGGTACAGCGAACCCTGGTCGCGCTCGAAAAGCTCTACACGAGACTCGAAGACTCATTGAACCTCTGCCGAGTACTCGAGCTTCGTGCCGAGCGCGAAGCGACAGTGGAGATGCAACTGTATGGATGGCGCGGAGCAGCCCGACTTGCACTGTCTTCGCTAAATGATGCCGCACGAGCCGTTGCCGATTGGCGACAAGTGTTAGCACTAGCACCCCGTGATCCCGAGGCGCTCGACGGCATAGTCGAGGGGCTTGGACATCTGAGTGACGCCATTGCACTGATTGACGCACTCGAGGCCCGCGCGTCGTACGCGGAAGGTCTTCCCGCGCGCGGCGACCTAGTTCGAGCGGCCAGACTCGCCGAGTCCCTAGACAACACCAGCCGCGCGCTGGCCCTTTGGCAGCGCGTCGCCAATCGATTTGGCGATGACCAAGAGAGTGCGCTGGCAATTGCCGACTTACTCGAGAAGGAAGAGCGCTGGCTCGAGTTGCGCGATCATCTCCATGAGTACTCGCTCAGCGTCGAAGAGGACGAACGGTGCGCAATACTCATCAGAGCCGCAAGAGTAGAGCTGCAGCGACTCCGCGACACCCCAGCTGCGGTCAGCTCGTACACAAAGGCTCGCGCCTGGACGGAGGCGCTTGGTGTCGTTGAAAACACCGTCGATATTGCCGAACGGGCCAAGGTTGCGCTCGGACTCATCGACCTGGCCGATGCGGCGTGGAAAATCGGCGACACTCAAGCCGAGCCCATCAGCTTCCAGGCAACGCTAATCAATGCGCGTTGCGCGCTACCCAGCATCGAAAGCATGAAGGACACCACCGTTGACTTGGCGCAATCAACCAAGCTTCTGCGGCGCGTGACGCAAGTGCGCGACAGGCTCGTAGCTGCCAGTGAGCGCCCCTATGGGCGTGAACGGCGCCGAGCCCTGCTCCTGGAAGCCGCTCGCGTCACCGCGGGGTGGTTGCGGGAGCCGCTAGAGTCGATTCGGCTCTTTGCTAGTCTGTTTGCCGAAGACCCCATTGATGCGACTGCGGAACAGTCCTTTGTGGAGTACTCCGAACTGTTGCAGTGCCAGAACCGATGGCTCGACCTGGCCGAGTTACTGGAACAGCGCGCCAAAGCCGCACCGGACGGTTCTCCGCGTTCGATCAGTGCCTGGTTGAAGGCCGGAGACACCTGGGAGAACAAGGCCTGTGATCCTGCGCAGGCCCTTGCTGCGCATCGGCATGCCGCCGACAGCGATTCGATTCCAGCACTCGAGGCCGTTGCCCGCCTTGCTCGGCAATTGGACCATGCGGCTGAGGCCGCTCGGGCTTTGGAGCAATTGGTGGCACACGCCGGCAATCGCGCACCCCTCGAGCGTGTCATTGAACTCGTCGATGCTTATCTAGCCAGTGGGGACCTCGGCCGCGCGCGGTTGCGTCTGGAAGCCGCTCTGCAATCCGCGTGGCACCCTGAAGTCGATCAGCGACTGGAGAGTCTGTATCGCAGAATCCAGCAGTGGACAGATCTGGTGGGTCTGCTTAAGATGCGCGCTGAGCGGCAAGAGGAAATCCCGGCACGGGTCGACCTGTTGCGTGAAGCCGCAGAATTGCAAAGGTCACGACTCCATGACCCTACCGCGGCGGCAGCAACAATGACTGACGCGCTTGCTCTCGAGCCAGAGCGATCGGACCTTCAGCTCGAACTTGCCCATACCTGCGCTGCTGCCGGCCAGCACGAACGCGCAGTAGGACTGCTTGGAAAACTGATCGAGGCGTTCGGTGCCCGGCGTTCGCGCGGTCGCGCTGAACTTCACATGGACCTGTCGTCAGTCCTGGAAGCCATGGGTCAGAGTGAACGCGCGTTCGAGGAATTAAAGATGGCGGCGTCGATTGATCAGGCGCAGCCGCGAGTACTTTATTCACTGGGCAAGTCAGCACTGACTCACAAAGAGTTCGACCTTGCCGAGCAGACATTGTCTTCGCTACTCCTGTTGCTCCATCGCTCAGGCGGCGAGGCGCAGGGCATTGGCCAAGCCCATGCCTATCTGGTGCTCTCGGAGATTGCCACCCAAAGCGGCGATGCCGTGCGCGCCCGCGATTACATCGAGTCAGCATTCGAGACGGCACTCGAGAGCCCTGAGCATGAGCGCCGACTGCTTGCGGCCTTGGTGGAACTCGAGAAACCTGCGCTGACCCACCGGGCGCTTGAATTGCGCTGGTCACACGTGACTGATCCGGCGGAGCGTTGCGCGCTGCTGCGTGATCGTTTGGATATGCCCGTCCCGCCCCAGGATCTGGGCGTCGCAAAAGAGAAGCTCGAACGGCGCGCGCGAGAGACTTG
>CAZCNI010000009.1:0-6545 GCA_964499765.1 uncultured Polyangiaceae bacterium | reverse complement strand
CCTGGGCTCGACTCGACGAGTCTACGGCGGCAGAGGCTTTCCGGAACCTGTCCGAGGTCTTCGATTGGCTCGATGACACGGCCGCCGCCACGCAGGCGCTCAATACATTCGCCGATCGTGTCGACTGGGCTCAGGCGACACCCGCTGATGCAGCAGCCCTGCTGCGCCTGGCAAAGCGAGAGCTATCCGAGGGTTTGGATTTTGCCGTTGCACATCGCCACATGGAGGCAGCTCTTCGGCTTGGGATCCCAATGTCCGACTTGGCTAGTACCATCGACTTGGTACTGTCGGTTGCTGACACGCAATTTGCACCCCTTCAATATCGCGTGGCGGCCATTGGCCTCGCTCGCGGACTAGTGGATGCGGTGGCAATGACCGCACCCGCCGCTGATCCGGCGTTGGGGGCTAGACTGCTGCTGAAGTTGGTAGCCATGACTGAGCGGCTCGGCTTCGATGAAGTCGTTGACCGAGCACTGACTGCTGCAGCCAGCCTCGACCCCAACCGAAACGTTCTGATGGCCCAACTGCGGCGGCTGCGAACGAGCAATCCCGACAGCCCTGAGCGCTGGGAACTCACCGAGCAACTTCTTTCGGTGGAAACCGGTGCCTCGGCATTGGAACTGGGGCTCGAAATTGCTCGCCATGCGCGGCAGCATCGGGAGCGCGCGCGCGCTGCCCGGGTGCTTTCGAAAGTCGTTGGATACGTACAGACGAAGACCAAGCTCGCTCTGGAATTGATCGAGCTATTGGCCTGGTCTGGTCTTTCGCAACGCGCAATGGACTTGGTTGAAGCCAGTCCCAACGAATGGGTCAACGACGACCAGCTGGTAGACAAGGTAGCTCGCGCCGTCGATGACGGGGTACTGAACCTCGAACTCGACGAACGGCTCCAGGTCGAACTGCGCTGGATTGACTGGCTGATCGCGCACGACCGACCTGAATTCGCAGAAGCCCGCCTCAGCGCGCTTGCCGGGCAAATGAGTGAGACACCAGTTATTCTCGAACGACTGGCTCGGTTAGCGTTGCAGCGTGGGCACGCGGACGAGGCGATCAAGGCTCGACTGCAACTGCTCAATCTAGTGGGCGAAGCCGAGAAAGCATCGCGGGTCTGCGAACTGTACGACGTATGCGAGCAGCTCAAACGACCCGAAGCCGCGCGCGGAGAACTCGAGCAGGCGCACCGAACACACCCAGAAAACCAAGAGCTCACTCGACGACTCACGCACCTTTATGAGACGATCGGTGCGACAACTGAGCTCGCTCAGCTCATCGTCTCGACCACCACCGACTTCACGGATCCCGAGGCCGCCGCAGACAATCTGGTGCGGGCTGCGCAGTTGATTCTTGCCAAGTCACCCGATGAAGCGATTGAGCTCCTGCAGAAGGCAGAACAACTGCGCGCCAATGCCGCAGCCGAACTCGAACTCGCGAGATTGCACGCGGCAAGTGGTCAAACGGCCAAGGCCGTGGAGTTCTACTCCATGGCAGCGAACAGCGCTGACTCGCGTTACACCCATGAGCGCGCCAACGCCAACTACGAACTGGCTCAATTGCACCTGGGAATGGACGAGTTAGTCGAAGCCCATGAGGCGCTCATCGCGACCTTCCGATTCCGACCCAAGAATGCTGCGGTAGCCTTGCAAGTGGCTCAAATGGCCATCGACTTGAGTGACGAAGACGTGGCCAAACGAGCCCTACGTGTGCTGGTAACCCTCAAGAGCGGCCCTGAGGACGGCGACGATTGCGTGTCTTCGCAAACCAAGTCCAAAGCCTGCTGCTATCTTGGACGGATGCTCAGTGGGCAGGGCGACATTGCCGGCGCACGTCGTATGATAACTCGAGCCCTGGAAGAAGACGCTACGAATGAGAGTGCCCGAGCACTCCATGACCGATTGGGATAAGAAAGCCAATGCACATGAAGGACACGAAGTTTCCTGCACCGCTCCCCAATGACGCTGATGACATGGTCGTCGCCTTGCAGAGCGCGCGCTCGCTCTGGGACGCTTCCGACTACTCGGAAGCAGCTCGCTGGCTGCGCAAAGCCGCATCTGCTGCTCAAGAGGCGGGCGACGATGACCGTGCCCGCGAGCTTGCCAAGCTGGCCGGCGACATTGAATCGGCCCCTGCCACTGCAGCAAATGCGAGTCCTGGAGAGCCTGCCTACACACAGGCTATTCGCGTAGCGGTCAAGCGTTCCGTACGCGACGGTGACCTCTTCGTTGCCCGTTTGCTCGACAATCAACCCGTTCCGAGCGGAAGCTACGAGGCCTTCTTGGTCCTCACCAACCCCAACCTTGACTTGTTCGATCCATCCGCCAGCTAGGTTTTACGATGAATGCACTTCCAGCCCATCTAAGTCCGGAACCCACAGACAGTGAAGACGTCGTCTCTGCCCTGGAAACTGCCGAAATTTTCTGGACCAAGGGTGATACGGACGAAGCCTTACGATGGCTGAAACGCGCCGCAGAGTCCGCAAGCGACGCAGGCAGTGACGACCGCGCTCTGGCCATTGCGCGCACCGTGGCCGATTTGAAATCGGCCCCAGCTCGTGTCGTCGAGGTGCCAGTTGCAGCGCACAAGGCAAACCCTCCCCCGCCACCCTCAGCCGCGCGCCAGGCACCAACCCCACCCTCGGCAGCACGCACGGCAACAGCGGAAAGCTCTGAGGTTCGGCACGCACCAGCCAACTTGCCCTCTGCACTTATTGGTGATGGTGTGGTCCCGGTAAAGGGCCCTGCTTCGCAGAAGGCGCCGCCTGCCGCACCAAAACCCCATGAGTCTATCAGCCCCCCTGCCGCACCCCATCGCCCCTCGTCGATGCCCCCGCCAATGCCAAAACGTCTCTCGGCATCAGAGCGCCCGGCAGTCGTTCAGGAGCCCACCCGAGCAGTTGCTGCGCCACCTGCAAAACCGCAAACAGCCGCAGCCTTACCCCAACCATCGCGAGCACAACCGGTGGCCGTTTCATCGGTAGCAACAGCAGAAGCGCCGGTCCCTGCTGCGCGACGACCCTCCAGCACCACCAGCACCGCCAAAGAGCTCAATCGCGCACCGGTAACGGCCGCAATCGCCTATCGTGCGCTCACCGTTTTCGTGAGGCCGGAGGGGCGCGATGGCGACAAACTCGAGGTGATTCTTGCCATGCCAGGGCAAGCGGTACCGGCAGGCGCAGAGCCCGCACTGCTGGTGCCCACGCTTCCCGGTGCCCACCTCCTCGACTAGTTCCATCGCCGAAAACTTCCCAGGTGCGCCGGTCACGCGCAGCCCTCACCGGGCCGCGATCATCGTCGATTGCTCGAGCGGGAGCACTCACCGGGCGGCCTGGTGAGCGCTGCGTGTGACCGGAATTGCTCACCAGGCTGCCTGGCGTGCGCCGGGTGCGGCGCGCAACGCGCACCGGGCCGCCTGGTAACGCCCACGCTGGGCCGCCGATGAGCACCGGAGCGCCCGGTGAACACTGCCCGCGAAGCGCAAGTCGAACCAGTGTGCCCGTTAAGTGTTGCGCGTCGTCTGCGCGCTTCAAATCGGCGTTCGCGCACTGCCGCACATCAAAGTGAGAGTGGGCCCACGACATCAAAGCATTTCACACGACAATTCAATGATCTCGTGTACCGCGCGGGTGACCCATGCAGCAATGTGTCAAGGTACAGCCCATCACCATGGGACCTGTCCATTCATCACAACATCTCAGACACACCGCCCGTCAAGCTCGTTTGCTGGCGAGGCTTGTTCGAGCACCGGAGTGGTCCTCCGACCATTCCTCGGCGTCACGGAACATACGTGGGTATTTGAGCACCGGAGTGGTTCTACAACCATTCCTCGGCGTCATGGTCCTCCGACCACTCCTAAGCGCCGCGCAGGGCAAACGCAGTGGTTCTACAACCACTCCTCAGCGTCGCCAGCGGACGAGATGGTCCTTCGATGACGCAGCGGAATGGTCGAAGGACCACCATTTCTCGGCGTCATCGGCGGGCGTCGCAACAAGATGCGATGGGTCGGCCATGGGAAGAGCCGCTTGCCTTTTGTTTTGTTTTTGTGCCACTGGTTCGGCGATTGCCTGCGCGCGTAACGATCCGCCGGGCATTCGAGCAACCTCACCTGCAGCAACGTACAGCCTTCACGTGAACGCTGCCTCGACGACAGCAGGGAGCGTCGCGCTAGGAACCACAGCCCCGGGCGAGCAACCGTCGGGAGCGTTGCCGGTTCCCACGCAAGCGCCAGCAGCGTCCACGGCAAATAACGCCGCAACGCTAGCTCCCGCGTCGGAACAACATCAAGATCCCCAATTATTCGACGCTACGGGTCAACCCTTGCCGCAAACCGATCAGCACCCAGACTCCAGCAGCGCGTCATTTCAGTCGCGCATGTCGCAACTCTGCCAAGCTATCATTGACGGTGAGCCAGCCAAAGCCCACGCGGCGTTTTTTCCTTTGGTCGCTTATGCGCAAGTCAAGGCCGTTGCCGACCCCGAGCGCGACTACCGCTGGCGATTGCTAGCTCACTTCGACCGCGACATTCGCGACTATCACCAACGAATGTCCAGACGCCCGGGACCGTACCACTGCGGCGGCACCACTGTGCCCGACAACCTGGCCCGCTGGATGAAACCAGGATCCGAGTACAATAAGCTTGGGTACTTCCGGCTGCTGCGCTCGCACATCAACATAGTAGACGCGGCCGAAAAGGCGACTTCTCTCGAGGTAACATCGCTGATTTCCTGGCGCGGGCAATGGTATGTTGTTCACCTCAACGGTTTCGAGTAGTCTCGAAGGTACTTATTGCTTTCTTCTGCAAAGGGTGCCCATCGATGATGCGCTTGGTGTTGACTTTTCCTGACTTCGCCCGCAGCCCTTGTTCCGTAGTTTTGAATTCAACACAGTGCGACCTGGGGCGCACAGAGCCGAAGATAAACGCTTCACCCGCGGCCCGGGTGGTCCTTCGACCATTCCTCGGCGTCTTTGCGAATACCCTGTTGTGTGCCTGAAATTGAACGGGACTATTGCCCATCCTCAGCCGGGCCGTAGCTCCCATTGGCAACGAATCAATCGCGCGTGTACTTGAGCAAGACCTTTATACTTCGTTCGTTCAGAGCATCGTTGATAGGTGCGGCTCACGCGTGGGCAATCAGTAGCTCGGCACAGACGGCACCCGCGGCCCAGTCAAACCCAGCAACCCCATGGTCGCAAGTGATTGCCCGCACCACCAGTCGAACGGCAGTTGATCTCTACGTCGATGGCAGGCCGCTCTGTCGCCTTCCTTGCCAAGTTGCCGTGCCAAGTGGCGTTCATGTCATTGCAGGTCGGGGCCCCAAAGGAAGTTCAGCTGAGCAGCGACTGGTATTTGCGCCGGGCGCAACCGTGCCCATTGTGCTCGACATAGTAGTGCCGACGCGAGCTCTGTTGCACGTCACTGCCGCTGTGTCAGGCACACTCGTCTACCTGGACGGCACGCTGGTGGGCAACACGAACTGGCAAGGAGCAATCGTACCCGGAAAGCACCGGTTGCAATTGCGCCGACCCAACGGAGAGCTAGTTCAGCAAGCGCTCTCGCTCGCGGCAGGGATGACTTACGCGATCCACGACAATGCCCCGGCGCAACCCACTCCCCCGCCGGTCGTGCCTGCCGCAAGTCGCCCTGACACTGTCGCGACGCGGTACGGTGCGGCTCCGCCCGCACAATCGCAACAACCAATGCAACCGGGCGCTGCACCAAACCGCTATGGTGCTCCCCCGCCAGTGCAGCCGCCATCGCAACCGGGCACTGCACCAGACCAATATGGTGCCCCCCCGCCGACGCAACAGTCATCGCAACCCACAGCAGTGCCAGACGAGCGCTTTCGCGGCATAACCGGAGCGCTATTCGTTCCTGTATTGCTCGGTGGCGCTTCGACCAATGACTACCGCGACCACTGCCCCGCAAAAGACTACGGCGGCTACTGCACTGTGGGCGGGCCCCGGGGAGGCGCAATTGCTGGCCGTATTGGCTACTCTTTCGGCTGGATCGCACCGGAATTCACCGCAGCACTCTCGCTCGATCTTTCGTCAGGTGGAATGCAGCTGCCCCAAGGCCTACCTGTCAGCTTCGATCCGCAAGGTATATTCGCTCGAGTTCTTGCGGAGACCAAGTTCATACGCATCGGTATTCTCGGCGGCGTTGGTGCGCGCATGACGAGCGAAGGTCGCGGTGCTCGTTTCACTTTTTCCGGCAGTTTCGGTTGGGTGAAGCGACACGTGTACGTGATCCCGGACAGCTTCTTTGGGTCGAAGCCCAGCTACACGGCAAAGAGTCTCTTCTTCGACACCGGGGTGCTACTGGGCGAAACTCCGGGTACCAAGATTTACCTTGGGCTCTTTACCTGGTTTGAATTTACGCCAACGCAAGTAATTGAGCGCGACGTCACGAAACTGAATCTCGATCCCAATCTAGTTCCTACACCCTTACGCAAAATAACGCCTTACAGCGGGACACAAGTCATGTTCGGACCGCTGCTCGGTGTCACCTTCGGGCATTGAGCGATCCCACGGAACCCCCACGGGAACGACTGC
>CAZCNI010000008.1:0-13982 GCA_964499765.1 uncultured Polyangiaceae bacterium | reverse complement strand
CAAGTCTTCACTTCCGGCGACCAAGTCTTCACTTCCGGCGACCAAGTCTTCACTTCCGGCGACCAAGTAGCGTCTTTGCGCGAACAAGTCTCGTCCACCTGAGGTGGCTTGTTTGATTGTTTATGTCGATTCATTCAAAAATTCCGTATACCGAGACTCAATTTGACGAGACGGGGCGTCATCTTGACGAGAGGTAAACGGAATTTTTGGTAATATGAACGCCGGAAGCAGTAGAACTAGCGTCCGCAAGTGAAGAAGTAGACCAAATAAGTCGAGACGGGGCGTCGTCAGGGCAAGAAGCAGTCTCACAAAGCAAAGAACTAGCAACGCCACGGGAACAAGGAGCAGCGCCGCGATGACCCGGGACCGGTTCTACTTGCAGAAGAACCTGCTGCTAATGCCGATGAGCTTGCCCGGATTCGACTACAAGTCGAACCCGAGCAGCTTGCTCATCGAGACTTCGTCGGCAGGGGTAAATGGGTACTGGTCGAACTCGGCGCTGTGAACCCACTCGAATGCCTGCACGTTGCGGACTGCCGGAGCCCCTTCGGTCAGCGTGCAGTCGTAGAGATACAGGTCCACTACGTAGTTGTCATACGGGTGACTGACAAAGCTAATCAGTTTACCCACCTCGACGTCTACGCCGAGACGATGGCGCACCTCGCGTCGCAGGGCTTCGGCGTCGGTTTCGCCGGGTTCGACCTTGCCGCCAGGAAACTCCCACATGAGCGGTAGCACTGCCGAAGGGCGGCGTTGCGTGATGAGATAAGTACCATCACGCTCGACTACGGCCGCTACGACACGAATGGTTGGTGCCTGACTCGAGTTCATCCAACCGCTTCCTTATTGGTTAGAAGTCGACGCGGAAGAGCTGCTGCCCCATGAGCAGAACATCGCCCGAGACAAGCGTGTGCTCCGTCTTCAAGCGAATGAACGTACCGTTGGAGCTACCGACGTCCATGAGCGTGGTTTGGCCATCGCTCGCTTTGCCGATACGGCAATGCAACCCCGAGACGTAGCCGTCTTCGGAAAAAAGTATATCGCCACGTTCGCGACCGCAGTGAACGCCACGCTCAGGAACGGGGAATGCGTTTCCCGTCGTGTCACGGCCAATCACCAACGCCAGTCGCCCAATGTAGCCTTTGGCAGGGCTGCCAAACCGCTTAACACCATCGGGGGTTGCGGGTTGTTGCACGAGTTCTTCGAATCGAACGATCTCTTGCCCAATTCGAAACACGTCGCCGTAATCCAGAACCCACGGCTCGTGTGGCCGCAACTTCAGGTATACGCCATTGAGCGAACCCGCATCGCGGACCACGATGTCATTGCCGCGGCGGGTTATCGTGGCGTGACGCGGAGAAAGATAGCTGTCACCCGCAAAGATCGAGCCGGTATCGCGACCAACCGTTACTTGAACGGCCTCGGGTAGCATGAAGTTGCCCGACTCACTGCCGTCAGCACGCAGAGCCACCATCATGATGGGCTTCATCGTGGGCGTTGCCGCGGGCTGCGCCATGGGCGGCGCGGACGGTATCATCTGTGCAGCAGCCGAAAGGTTGTAACCACAAGCTGCGCAAAAACGATTCGAGCGCGGATTGGTTTGGTTACACTGCGGACAATTGATGTTCGTACCGCCCGCTTCAACAGCGGGCGCCATCGGTGTGGCCGCGTGCGGCGCTTGCGCAGCGTACGTTGAAGCCATTGGTGGCGCCGCGGATGTGAATTGCCCGGACCCTCCTGCTCCCGGTGTCGGAAGAGAAGACACCAATGCCGTCGCAGCCATCGCGGACTTGCTACTCACCTGTTGTGGTGAGCCAGCTGCTGGGGCAGGTGGAACCCCAGTTAAGATCGGTTTGACACCACGGGACGGTGTCTGCGCCGAGAAAGGCTTTGGCCCCTGCTCTCTGGGGAGTTCAGCACCACACCCAAGGCAGAATTTGTAGTGGTCCTGGTTTTCCTTCGCGCACTTGCGACAGGTAATCACGCGTGGCCTCCTCCGAGCGGGGACATCTCTTGGCATTCTCTCAAAAATGCCACGACAAGTCCGCGATTATCCACGGCCCTTCACCAGGGTCAAGCAGGACGCGCGCTCGGTCTCGCAAGACCCGAGTCATCGACTGAGCCGGGCCAACGCCTCGCGAACCAAATCCGACACCGGTCTATCAGCCAAATCCTCGCCCAATCCACGCACTGCAGCCTGGGCTTCTACTGGTTTGAAACCCATGCTGGTAAGCGCCAGCACCACGCGGGTTTGCGTATCCAGGCTCGGAGCAGTCATTTGCGGCTCGAGTTTGCCCGGACCCTGCAACTGGGCAACCTTGGACTTGAGCTCGAGCAGGATCCGCTCTGCGGTCTTCTTGCCGATGCCCGAGACCTTGCCGAGGCGCGCCAGGTCACCGTTCTTTATGACCACTGCAAGGTCGTTGGGCGGAATGGCCCCGAGCAGGTTTACAGCGGTCTTCGGCCCAACATTCGGTACCGCGACCAGCATTCTGTAGACACGTCGCTCGTGCTCCGAGGCAAAACCGAAGAGCTCTAGCGAGTCTTGCCGCAGGGCCGTGTGAATATGCAGGGTCACTCGCCCTTCGGAATCGCAAGCGGTTCTGCCTAATGTCCCCATTGGAACAAGGAGTTCGTAACCGACGCCATTGACGTCGATCACCAAAGCGCCATCGGGCGATTCCGCGACGATGTGACCACATAAACGACCGATCATGTCGCCACGGTACCATCAGGTTCGCGGTCACGACAAAGCGTTCGACAAGTTTGCTCGTGCAAAGGCTGGACGGCCATCGGGCTTCGCTTGACTGCGCCCTGCGGGCGCTCCTCGCTTCGCTCTTGCGTCGCTGCTCGCTGCTGCCAGAATGGCGCCGAGCTGTACCGACTTACAGCAAGTGATTGCGAGTTCAATGGCCCCAGCGAATGTTCATCGAGTAAGTCTGATGCGTGGTGGCCTGTGCGTGCTCGTGGCGGCAATCGGCTTCGGGTGTGGTGGCTCTTCGAGCGAAACGCCGCCACCACAGCAACCCGATTCTTGGCAGATGGTGATGCGACAACCAGCAGCGCCACCTGCGTCTGCGGCAGCCGCAGGCAAACAATCGCCGTGGGCGTGGGGCAGATACAATAAAGCCGAGTCGACTTGGGGCCAGAAGACCCAACCGCACACGCCCGCGTTCGATGCAGGTGTTCCGGACGATTTGTAAGTTTAGAACGAGCCTTGCCAGGCCATGCCCGCACTGCCTGCCGCGACCCAAGGGCTCAGAGCGGGCGGCTGGGTGTGCAGCGCAGTTTGTGGCGACTTCTTGGAATCGAGAATGAGCCAGACAGTACCGGCGGCCGCAAGGGCAAGCCCGCCGTAGAAAACGCCAGTGCCAATCTTCGCACGCGTTCGGTCGTCATTGCCCTGCTGCGCTAGGTTCGTGCTGCAGTTGTTTCGGGCACCGCCGCAGAGCTTCTCGACATTGTTCTCGTCAGCGTGGGCACTCAAAAACACGAGGCCACCCACCAGCGCGGTGACTCCACCTGCTGCTATTACGGCCACTGGTGCCCACGGAAACGGCTTGCTCGCGTGCGCTGGTGCCAGCGGTGCAGGCGCTGGTGCTTTTTCTTGTTGGCTTGGCTTCACGGGCACGGCTGTTGGCGCGGGCTGCGCTGGTTGCGTTGGTTGCATTGCTTGCCGCTTCTCATCGGCAATCTTCTGCTCGAACGCCTCGATGCGCCGGAGAACCTGTGCGCGCTCGGTTGAATCGGGTGCACGCTCAGTGAACGTGCGCAGCGCAATCACGGCTTGTTCGAGGTTTCCCGCGCCCTCATAGGCTCGCCCGAGATGCTGCAATAACAAGGTAGCCGTGCAGTCGCGCCGGTAAGCATCTTCCCAATAAAGGATTGCGCGCGCGTAGTCGGCTTCGTTGAATGAGACCGTACCCGCTTGGAACGCGCCCTTAGCGGCAGTTAAGTCATTGTCACTTGGACGTACGGTACAATCAGGATAGCCATGCGTTTCTCCTGCCCAAACTGCGCCGGACATGAGCATCAGGCTCGAAGCGGCCAACCAAACCCGATAACAGCGCTGCATCACGATTTCCTCAGAAACACTCGCCCCGTATGGAAGCACAGCTTGAGGTCACTTCCTGCTGAAATAACTCGGCTGGGTTGGGAAAACACGTGTACTTGAGCGCAGGTACGGAACCGAACCCCGTCCAGCGCAGAATTGTTATCGACCAATCGACCAGCCAGAGTGAAAGCACCGGCAGCAAACCTTAGACGCTTGTGTCGAATGATGGATTGGGGCCATCGTTTCGACTGCATGCGCCACGTTTTCCTAACTCATCGCTGGCACGGGCAACGCGCGAGTCGGTTTCGGCCTGCCATGGTGTTGCTGCTGAGCGGTTTGCTCTCTGCCACAACGTCGCTTGCCGGGGCGGCAGCAAAGCCACGCGAGGTAACGAGCGTCGATTCGATTCGTTACTTCATGGAAAAGGGCCAGTCCTTGTTCGTGGCAGCACGCTACGCCAATGCCGCAGAGGTTTTCGAAGCTGGCTTCGAATTGCACCACTACTCGGCTTTCAAATTCAATGCTGCAGTGGCGCTTGAAAAGGCCGTACGCTTCGAGGAAGCAGCCCAGCGGTTCAAAGAATACATGGAGGTAGATGCCTCGGCGCCGGATAGCGCGGAGGTGCAGAAGCGCATCGAGCGACTGGAGCAGTTGATTGCAGCCCGCAAAAAGTCGGGAAAGCCAAACAGCCCCTCGGCAGTTAGTCCGCAGGAAGACGCGACCAAATCATTGGTTGTCGTGGAAACCGAGCCACAGGGCGCCACGGTTCACTTCTTTCAGCAGCTCGCGGACGATGCCCAGTTCGCAGCCGGGGACGAGCATCCCGGGTTCAAGTTGCTCCAAACCGCCGAATCTACAGCGGAAGTATCACTGGATGTTGGCAAGTATCATGTGGTGGTGGATCGGTTTGGCAACTTCAATCCGAGTGAAGCGGATCTCGAGGTGCTACCAGGTCATGTCCACCAGCTGAAGCTCAACTTGTCGCAAGGCGCGTTCATGGCCTACCTGCGCGTCGAGCCGAACCCCAAATATGCTCTCACCTACGTGGACGATCCGAAACGTGAGAAAGCGGCCTGGGCCAAGGGTACGCATGGCGAGTTGATACCAACCGGACTGCACCAGCTTCTGGTGGTTGCACCCGGGTTTCAGCAGTACGCGCGCGAGCTCAACCTCACGGAAGGACAGAAAGAAGACGTCAGCGTAAGGCTCGAGCGGGTTGAGTACGGTGTCCTGCGTTTCGACTCGAATGCACCAAACATTCATGTAACAGTCGATGGTCGCCCGGTTGGAGATTGGTCGAACGGAAATCGGGCTCTCGACGTCGAGGACTTGCGCGCTGGGCCACACCAGGTCTCGGTGACCGCGCTCGGTCGTAAGCCGGTACACGATACGGTAATTGTGCCCAAGGGTCAGGTGCAACCAGTACATGCCCACATGGTCGTGACTCCGCCTCGTGGCGCAGCTTGGACGCAAGCAATCATTAGCGGCGTGCTCTTGGGAACCGGCGCTTACTTGGGGCTCGAGTCGAATCGACTGTATAGCGAACTGCACAATGACCGTTTAGCGGGGATCCTCGTGAGCGGTGACAGTCGCGAGAGCCGCGGCAAATGGTTCTCGGTCGGTGCTGACATTGCTTTTCTTGGCGGAGCGGGTCTCGGGGGCCTTGCCGCGTACAACTTCGTGCGTGACCCATTGCCGCCATCGCAACTGCAGCTGGGAAAGCTTCGGGAGTTTGCGAGCAAACCTGCAGCAAACCGGGGGAACGCGCCATGAGACGAACAGGGCTGAACCTCGGTATGGCTTTTTCTATTTGGGGCGTGCTCGGGTGCACTTGGACCAGGTTCGACGACGTCACGGATAACCCACCCGTTGAGAGATTTGACGTTTCCAATGACGTGTCGGGCGCGGGCCAATCAGTTGCTTCATTTGCTACCGCCGCGGGTTCGGATCTGGCCGTGAGCGCCGTCAACAAGCTGCTTCTGTACGAACTCGGCGCCGGCGTCGACCCTTCGCGCACTGCGGTCAAGACGCAGGCTTGCAATGGCGATGCGTCATGCCTTTTGACACGACAATTGGTTGGGCTCCAGCCCTCCGCTCTGTTGGAGAACAACGGGTGCGTCGCCTATGGCATTGGCACGTACGACTTTGGTACTGGCACCGCCGCGGGCAGCGTACAACTGCTGTGTGAGGACCTCAAACAACGCTGGCTACCAGTGCCAGACACCTTCACGACTTGGCTCACCGGCAACGCAATCTCCTCAGACATGGTCGTCAGCATGGCAACGACGCGACGTGGCGACGTGCAACCGCTGGTCGTGTCCGTGCCCAACGCGCAAGCGACTTGGTTCTATGATGGCGTCGACCCTACGCCCATCGAACTGCCCGCGTTGCCTGAGCACAACTTAGCGGGTCGTGCACTTGCGGTGATTGGCGAAGGCGATGCCTATTGGGTTGCGGCTGGTTCAGTGACGACCGACAACTCGGTCTGGCTTTACCGGGTAAATAGTGATCGGACGGCTACCCTGGCCGGCTGCATTGAGGGGGCCTCACAGTTCGGGCGCATCTTGGCCACCGGCAACTTCGACGACGATGGTATCGATGATCTCGCCGTGGCCGACGACCAAAGAGTCGTGTTGATTCGGGGCTCGAACCTGACTTCGGTGGCCGAAAACACCGGTGGCCCTTGTACTTCACTCGATGCAGTGCAAGTGATTGCAAGTGCTTCCTGCACACAACTGCCAGACCTCGACGGCTGCGCCGCGTCACCTTATGTCGGAGCGATCGCTACCGGCAATCTCGACGCGCTCGACCGAGACGAGCTTATCGTGGGCGCACCCAATACGTCGGTACGCGGCGAAGAGGCGGCTGGGGCCGTCTTCCTTTATGCGTGGAGCAATGATGCTCTGCACATCGTGCAAGGCCTCTACGTGTCAAGCGCTGCCAGTGATGATTTACTGGGCACATCAGTCGCCATTACCCACGCTGCGGACATCGACACGGTCGTGGCGGGGGTTCCGGGTGACGACACCGTTATGGCCTTTTACTGCAATTCACTCATGCCCGCGCAGTCGAGAAGCGCGCGCTGTCACTGAGGAACCCTATGCTCCCAGAGCGAAAACAGATACTCGTCGTTGATGATGAACCGAATCTACGTCGCGTACTATCCGCACTGTTGGCCCGCGATGACTACGACGTACACACGGCCGAAGACGGTGAAGAAGCGCTGCACGTTCTCGACGAGCACCACATCGATATGGTGGTCACCGATCTTCGAATGCCGAAGATCGACGGCATGGAGCTGCTGCGCCGCGTCCGCGCCATGGACGATGAGCTGCCCGTTGTCATCATCACCGCGCATGGCACCGTGGACAATGCAGTGGAGGCGCTCAAAACGGGTGCCTTCGACTACATCACCAAGCCCTTCGATCAGGCGGAGGTTAGGACGATTGTCAGGAAAGCGCTACGTACGCGCGATCTTGCTGCCACCGAAGCCACGCGGCAGACTGAATCTGCCGATGCCAGTCAGGAAGTGCGTTACGGCATCATCGGTATCAGCACGGCAATTCAGGATCTCTATGCGGTGATCGAGCGGGTCGCAGACACGCCAACAACCGTACTGGTTACTGGTGAAAGCGGAACCGGCAAAGAATTGGTCGCCCGCGCACTGCATGAAAACTCGTCGCGACGCGACAAGCCATTCATCAAGGTCAATTGCGCCGCCATTCCGCGCGACCTGATGGAAAGCGAGCTATTCGGCTACGAACGGGGCGCGTTTACCGGCGCCGTTGGGTCCAAGCCCGGGCGTTTCGAACTGGCGCACGGGGGCACCTTGTTTCTCGACGAGATCGGAACGATTCCAACCGAGATGCAGGTCAAGCTATTGCGCGCACTGCAGGAGAGCGAATTCGAACGAGTCGGTGGCATCAAGACAATCCATGTAGATGTACGTTTGGTCACTGCCACTAACAGCGATCTGCGCAAAGAGATCGAACTGGGCGCATTCCGAGACGACCTTTATTATCGCTTGAACGTGGTACCAATCCGGCTCTCACCGCTGCGCGAGCGCTCTGACGACATTCCGCTGCTAGTCCAACACTTTCTCGCGAAGTTCAACCATCGCCTCAACAAGAAAATCGCTGGAATCTCTTTGGAGGCCGAAGCGGCATTGATGGAGCATGACTGGCCAGGCAACATTCGTGAGCTCGAGAACGTCATCGAGCGCGCCGTGTTGTTTGCGGACACCCAAGAGATTCAGGTGGGCGACTTACCTGCGGAGCTGCGACAAGGGTCGATAACACTGCGACCACGTGCCAGCGTCTCCCCTCCTTCAGCGGAAGCTACCCCAACGAGTGCCGAGGGACTCAAGGAACAGGTTAAGGCTGCCATGAACCGCCTGGAGCGGGAACTGATTCAACGCGCGCTCGATCAGACAGCGGGCAACGTCACCCACGCCGCCCGCCTGCTGAAGATCTCGCGCAAAGGCCTACAGCTCAAGATGAAGGAACTGGGACTGAGAGAACGCGAAGAGCGAATCGAGCTGTGATTGGACGCAGAGTGTCAACCGCCATCACCGTGGCCGCCTTCTCGAGCCAGGTTGCTTGCGGCCGACACGAGTCCAACCATCAACCCGGTGACGCAGGGCCTACGCCCGTGTTCACACTAGCGACACCCGCTGCAGATGCAGGTCCCTCGGTGCCGCAGCGGGGGATGGCTTGGATCGAACCTGGACCCTTGGTCGTGGGTACGCCGCCCAACGTCTTTCCGCGCCGACCCGACAGAGATTTGCCAGGCGAGCAGGTCATGATGCACGGGTTCTACATCGATGTTTTTGCTTTCCCCAATGAAGAGGGGGCAATCCCGAACACGAACATTACTCAAAAAGAGGCGCGCGGCCTATGCGGAAAGCTTGGCAAGCGCCTGTGCACTGAGCTCGAGTGGGAACGCGCCTGCAAGGGCCCAATGCAGCACACGTACGAGTACGGCGAGACTTATCGTGAAGATTCTTGCGGCACCGGCATGGCGGTGGTTCCAAAACCAAGTGGCTTCAAGGTAAGTTGCGCCAGCGACTTCGGTGTGCACGATCTGCATGGGGGCGTCTACGAGTGGACTGAGAGTCGTTGGTTGCGCGGGTCGAGCCAGGGTTCACTCGTGGTGGTTCGGGGTGGCAACGATGACGCTGGTGAACTAGTCGGACGCTGTGCGAATGCCGAACCGCGCGCCGCAGATACGAAGGCGTCGAATACTGGTTTTAGGTGTTGCCTGGGTCCGACCAATGAAGTCGAAGTAACGATTCGAGTCGAGCGCGGTGAGGTCATGACGAGTGCATCGCCGGTTGACGTACCGATGCTGCAACGCATGCTCGAGCACGCGCCCCCAATCGTTACGACGGAGCTCGGCGATTTGAAATGGGAGGGCGTTGCCGCCTATACCTGGCGACCTCTCGGCAACGAACGGTTGAATGCGCTGGCCATCTGCGCGCGCCGGGCAAGACCCCAGCGTTGCGGAATATTGTTTGGCCGCGATACTCCCGGCTCTCCAATGGTGCTTGGTTTTGCGGCAACCGGGTATTTCCCGTCTAAGTTGTACACGGACGTGGCACCCGATGACATTTGGGTCCTCGGCACTGATGCGAGCGGAGCCTTCCGCAGGCTAATTCACTACAATTGGGGCGCGCTCGTCATTGGGCCAAAACAAGGTAAGCTGCATTTCGACTCGGATTTGCCGGGCAAGAAGCGCAGCAAGCGGCATCGCGCTGCGAAGTAGCGAGTCAACGCCGCGCACCACGGATATGGCAGCTCGGCAACAGCCGCAATTCGGCTGCCCACGGGCAGCGAAATGTTGGTGTGCTACGCTCGCGGTCTCTGAATCGGAGTCGGAGTCTGTGTCGGAATCGGGGTCCGGGTCCGTAACATACGGCCGAAAGCGCAACTCATCCGGTGGTCGCTTCATGATTGCGGGCCTGCGGGTCAGGCATGATTGCCGCGTCATCGTGTTCACACTCGGAGCTAATGTGTTTGCGGTTATCACGAATCCGTTAAGCGCCGTACTTGGCCGAGGCCGGAGCTTTGGAAAGGCAAACGGCAGTTGAACCTCGAGGCTTTGTCGTGACTAGCGATCCTTTCGTTTCCAAGCCGGACTACTTCGTTGAGCACAGAATTGGTCGCTTGGTCGTCACACGATTGTGTTCGATGCGCGACGTTCACGCAGTGGATTACGTTCGGCGCATGATGACAAACACACTTCTGATTCACGGCCCAGCCGTCCTTTGTGCGGACTGGGAGCATATCGAAATCTTTAGTCCGCCGGTCTCCGAAGCCGTAATCTCCATGCTAACGGTCACCAATTCGAAGATAGTGAGCAGCGGCATACTCCTGGCGCCACAGGCTGCAACGTTCAATCTCCAGGCGGAGCGGGTCATTCGCGACGCGAACAATCCGTCCCGCAAGGCATTCCGCGACCGGCGCAAGCTCCTCGATTGGTTCGTCGGCTTTCTGCAACCCGACGAAATGCAAGCCGTCTCAGAGTTTTTGGGGCGATAAGCCACGACCTGACACGCGTGGTAGAAATGTGCGCAACGCAAGAAGCTTGGTTACCAAGTTTGGAGGCTTGGTTGCGGACGTTCGAGCGTGCCGTAGCAGAGCAGTGCTAGTCTTTCTTTTTTGCCTGGCGCAAAGGGTTGCGCCCTGGCGAGCGCAACCCTTGTCTGGACTCCCGACGTCACGTATCGGGAGAACCCGTGCGACCGACGCTTACTGGAAAAGCATCGAGTCAACCTCTATCGTCATCGGCTGGCACACTGCCGGGGTGCCCTCGTAGATGCTGACGCCCCAGCTGGTGATGGCCGATAGGTCGAGTCCCGTCGGGAAAGTCCATGTCAACTGTTTCCACGTTCCAATGGACAGCGAATACCAACTAATGGCCCCGCCCGATTTATAGGTACTGGAACCATTAAAGAATAATGAGACTTGACCTGTGCGATCCCCGGTCGGCCATTGATCAAGCACTTTGACCCAGGCCGAGAACGTGGTGGCCCCAGTCAAATTCAGGCTGCCCAGGAGCTGTATGGCCGTCCCGCTGGGGCAGGTGTCAGTGCTGCCTGTCGCATAGTTCAGCATTGCGACAACTGCACCAGCTGTTGGGTTACCCTCCGTGCCGGAGAAGGTGAGCGTACTTCCCGTCGGCCCCTGATAGTAAGAGGCGCCCATTGTGCTCGTATCGAAGTTGTCCGAAGTCCCGCACGCGACGTTAACGGTCGTCACGTTTACGCTACCGACAGTACCGGTGCCATTCGTCACCGTGCAGGTAGCCGCAGTCGGTTGAGTGCCGACGGTCACGGCGAATGCCGCACCGGTCGCCACTGGTGTGGCAAACGTAAAGCTGCCAGAAGCGGAGATGGTTAGGGTGTCGCCACCGTTGTCGAGCAGCGTAAAGCCGGAACCGACTGGACCAGTGACAGTACCGCCAATCGTGTAGATCGTGGTGCAAGTGACCGTGACGGTTATGTCTTCATTGACGACATTGCCGCCTCCGTTTAGGGTCCCGCCGCTAACAACACACAACTGATTGGTTGGCTGCGTCGTGACCGTCACGTTGTAGGGTTGACCGGAATCCACGCGACTGGTGAAGTCGGAAATTCCGTCCGCAGTGACTGTCAATGGGTCGTTGGTGTTGTCAGCGAGCACGAGCGTTCCAACTAGACCGGTTACATTCGCGGAAACCTTGAACTTGGTGGTCGTGCACGCGACTTGAACGTTCGTGATTGGCGCATCAACAATGCTGCCACCACTTGCACTGGTGACCTCGCAGGTCTGCGTGGGCGATGTCGGTTGCGTACCAACGGTGACATCGGAAGATTGGCCACTCAAAACCGGCGTGACAAACGAGAAACTGTCAGTGCCCGTGCCACTTGCAATCACGGTGAGCAGCTCTGGGGTCGAGTCTTTCAGGACAAGACCAGAACCCTTGAGTCCAGTAATGGTACCGCTCAATGCGTACGAATTGGTCGTACAGGTTACCACGACGTTAGTAATGTCCGCAGTGCCCATGGTCCCTGTGCCATCGGTGACAACGCAGTTTTGCGCGGGTACTGTCGGTTGCTGCGCAACCTTAACCGCGTAGGCAATACCATTTGCCACTGGGTCGGTAAAATTAGCCGCTCCATCTGCGGTCACTGCCAACGGGGCATTGCCATTGAGTGACAGTTTGAGCCCCGAACCAAGCAGCCCACTAACGGTGCCACTGACCAAGTGCACTTGGTCTGAGCAATTGACGATGATCGATGACACATCGCTTGAACCGATGGTGCCGTAACCCGCAGTAACGCCGCAAGCCCCGGTTGTCGGTTGAGTCTTGACCTTGACCGAATAGGCCGTTCCACTGAGCGCCGACGTGGCGAAGGTGAATGCGCCGCTGGCGTTGACGGTCTTGTCGTCAGCACCGTTGTTGGTGAGTACGAGTCCCGTTCCGGCCAAGCCAGCCACTGTGCCGCCCACGTCATAACTCAAGGTCGAGCAGGCGATTTGCACGGTCGTGATATTGGCATCGACAATGTCGCCAGTGCCACTGGTAACCGTGCAGTTCTGGGCTGGATTCGTTGGTTGTTGTGTGATCGTCACTGCGTAGGTGCCACCAACTGCGATACCGGTCGCAAATTGGAATGTGCTTCCGGTGACGATAAGGTCGTCGGCCCCGTTGTTCCGCAGCGTCAATCCAGAACCGGCAAGTCCACTTGTTGTGCCGCCCACGACATATTTATTGATTGTGCACGTGATGGTAGCAGTCACGTTAGCTGAACCAACCGTACCGGTTCCGCCAGTCACGACGCACGTTTGCGCGGGAACAATTGGCTGAGCCGCGACGGTCACACTATACGCGGTGCCGCTCAGTATTGACGAAGTCAGTACATAAGTACCATCGGCAACAATTGCCTGATCGGCGGTCGCGCCGGTGCTTCGAATTGCGAGTCCAGTTCCTTGGAGACCCGAAACCGTGCCGCTAATCGAGAAGGAGCTCGTAGTGCAATTGATGGCAACGCTCGTGACGTTACTGCTCGCAATAGTGCCCGTTGCGCTCGAGAGCGTGCAGACCTGGGTCGGCGTAGTCGGTTGATTCTTGATCGTTACGGCGTAGTTTTGCCCAATCCCCACTGCGGTGGAGAAGGTGAAGCTGGCACTGCCGGCAGGCACAACAAGGTCATTACCGGCGTTGTTCTGCAACGCAAGGCCCGTGCCCGTGAGGCCGGTGATGGTTCCACCAACCGAATAGGCACTCGCAACGCAAGTAACCACGACGTTGCTTACGTCGCTGGTGAGCGATGCGATGGTACCCCCCGACACAGTACAGGTCTGCTGGGGGCTAGTCGGTTGAGCAGCAACGGTTACCGCGACGCTCGACCCAGCTGGGAGCTTGGTCGTAAACGCGAACGCGCCATTGACGTTAACTGCGAGCGGAGTCCCCGCATTCAACGCAAGCTTGAGGCCAGTGCCAACAAGGCCAGTAACCGTCCCACTGATGCCATAAGTCGCGGGCGTTGTGTTAGCAGCACCACCCGTGGCTGGAGCGCCTCCGGTTGCAGCTCCGCCGGTGCTCAGCGCGCCACCCGTTGAATTGGGTGCTCCTCCAGTGACTTGCGCCGCTGAAGTCCCGCCCACATTGATAGACGAACTTCCGCCAACCACCGAATTGGACCCACCAGCGGCGGCGCCTCCGGCATTGGACGACTTGCCACCTACGCTGGTCTTGGCGGCAGTAGAGCCCCCTGCACCCAGCACGTGATCGTCGTCGGAGCTACAGCCGACTACGCTGATAGCCAGTAATAGAGCACCAACTCGAGTAATTGCACCAACCAGACTCATGTGTCCCCACTTCTTCTCCGCCGATTTCGGCGGTAATTGCGAGCGCGCTCGTCCAGAACAAAGCGGCGAACGTA
>CAZCNI010000007.1:0-14248 GCA_964499765.1 uncultured Polyangiaceae bacterium | reverse complement strand
CCGCTCCACGAGCGATGCTGGGCCGAACTCGGCGTGGATGCGTTTCTCGAGCGTGGCAATCCAGTTCCGAACCGCCGCGTTTGGCCCAAATAGTCGCCCGGGCAAGAACACTGGATAGGACTTGCGCAGCTCGCTTGCGTAAAACGCCGCCTTGGCTAGCAGGTTGGGGTTCGTTGCATGCTTGAGCTTCTGGTATCCGAGCAGGTACCCTTCGAGTACCCGGTAGATGGTGGGACCGAGCCGTTGAAAGTCTTGGTCGTAACACCACTCCTGCATTTGCTCGATTTCTTTGCCCGACATCGTCGGGTGTTTCACGAGCGTCTCAAATCCGTCCGAGCGCCGATAGAATAGAGCCTTGTCGGACTTGAACTTGTCTTGCAGCAAGTCTGCCTTGATGATTCGATCGTAAAATGGCGTGCCCGGCACGGGACCGTAGATCAAGAACTGTGAGAGAGCGGGTTTGAGCTGCATCAAACCGTCCAACTCCTTGGCAACCACATCGGGGTTCTGATAATCGAAACCGACAATCATGGACGTAAGGACCGTGATGCCGTGCTCTCTGAGTTCAGTGAGGAGTTCATCCGTTGGTCGCCCCTGCTGCTTGGCGTAGCCCGAACGGGTGCCCTCGTAGCCAATCCAGAAACCGTCGATGCCCATTTCGATGATTTCTTCCACCGTGTACTGACTGATGGCCTTGATGCTTGAGAACACGAAGATTGAAAGCTTGTTGCCGCCTTGGATCACGCAGTCGCGGAATTCGAGAGCGCGCTTCTTGTTGAGCAGAAAGTCCTCATCCAAGATGAGAAAGACCAACTTCGGGTCGAGCGCCAAGTAACGTTCAGCGACGGCATAGATGTCTTTGCCTTCGGGCAGCAGTCTGATGTGCTTTCGCGCATAGAAGTGAGACGTACAGCAGAAATCGCAGCCGTTGGGGCAACCCAACCCGGCAAAGATTTTCCCGGTTCCCGAGGTCTTGATGCCGAAGATCTTGAGCCAACTCACGGTGAGCGGATGCTTGTAGGGCATCGGAATTTCAGACTCACCAAGTAGCTTCCTGAAGTAGGCAACACCCTCTTCTTTGCAGATATAGTCAGCGTAAGGAGCCAGTTCTTCCTCGCCGACCGTCGTGCCATAGCCACCCAAGACGATCTTGGTATTGGGTGCGTACTTTCGAACCAGCGCCACCATTTCCTTCATCTTGTGCATCAGCGCCATGACGAAGGTGATCCCCACATAGTCGTAGCCGCGCTTGAGTTCCCGAATGAACTCGCGCTTCGATGGGAATTGAAGCACAACCGATGGGGTCTCGAGGTTTTCTGCGATGTAGTCCAGCGAGAAGTGTACGATCGTCGTACGTGGACTGAAGATCCCTTGTGCGCGAGTGACTTGACAGTGCAGTAGCTCGTAGCCAACTGAAGGGGATTCGCCAGACTTCTGCCCGATCGGGCGGCAGATGCTTGTTAGGAGGACTTTCTTACTCATGGGTGCACTGTGTTCGTTGCTCAGAGGAGGTGACATCGTTGTTCATGGCGGGCTGGGTTATCACGCGTTGGATCCTCGATAACTTGCCAGCCAATTGGTTGAGAGCGCAGCTTGATTGAACACCGACGCAAGCTTCACGTCGCTTTCCCAGCGGAATTGGGCCACGCCTGGTTGAAATGTGGCCGTCACAGCCTTCGGTGTATGCAATTTCTTCGTTCCCGGCCCGCGTCTGCAAAGTGGCACGGGCGCCTGGGAGCGGTGCGTGTTGCGTGGAAGGCCAAAGTCATTAGCACCACTCCAGCATCGCGGTAGGCACGGTCATCACAAAGTCACGGATCCGTGCGCTGCGCACACGATCGTCACGTTACTAAGTCAATGAAACCGCTTGCACAGTCAATGCGGCGTGCGGGTGCGCAGTTCAACGCTCTGCGTCAATACGATCGAGTCACCCCTGCGCGTACATCTCCTCACGCTCGTCGCAGACGAGGGTTCTACGGGCGGATTTGCTTTCTGACTTTCTTTTGAAAGGTCTGTGTGCAGAGGGCATGGCTCTCTTCGTATTCGATGATCTCACGAACCAGTCGAGCCTTGACCTCCTCGCTGACGCTGGAGCTGGCGCGGACTTCGGTGGCGAGCTTGCCGCCCTCATGAGTCTCGGGCCATTGCTTCTTTTCAGCGACAACAGCCTTGTTCGGTTGTCGATGATGCTCGGGTTTGGTTTTCGTGACGTCTCGAAACAAGGGCGTGTCGGCACCGCGCTTGCCCGTTCCGTGGCAAGTGGGGCACTTGTTGGTCAGGCCGAATGAATTGCTAATGGTTCCATCGCCACCGCAGATCCCACAGGGTTCATATGCCATGGCGCGCTCGTTTCAAATCAACGAGCACAGAGATTCGAGTCATGACCAAAGGCTAGTCCAGAGTCGGACGCACTGCTCGCACTCACGGCCAAAAACTCAAATCCCGCTCAGTGGCCAGGACCTTGCTGGCGACTCACGCGTGCAAGATCGTGGGCTTGCGCGTGCCCTCGTGCGCTTTTGATTTTCGTCGGCGCGTTTTGGTAAGATGCGTGAATTGCAGCTTGCGAGCACTCGACACTTTCACTGTATCCGCTCTCTTGCGGTGAGCAGGCGAAAGGGAAGCCAGAGGTCGTAACGTTCCTCTCAAAATCGAACTATCGGGCCTGGACGTCCATCCCAGCACCGACGGGCCATTGGCGGCCCAGGCGCCGAGTAGGGAAAAATTCACACGAAATACGGCGCGTTCGCGACTCGTCCGGTATGGGTGCGGCGATTCGAGTAGCCTATCGTCGCTAACGAGAGTATCCAACGGCGCCCGAGAAATTCACTGTCTGAAGCGCAGCAGCGACCTATCGGCAAGGGGCGCGAGCCCAAGGAGAAGTATATGGCTGAAGGTACGATTAAACGCCTGGTAACAGACAGGGGTTTTGGCTTCATTGCAACGGAAGCTGGCGAGGATCTGTTCTTCCACATGTCGAACGTCGAGGGCGTGACGTTTGAGTCCTTGCAGTTGCGACAGCGAGTGACGTACACCAAAGAGCAGGGGCCCAAAGGACCCTGCGCGCAGCACGTCTGTCCAGCATAAACTGGCCTCAGCCATGACTCTGGATAGTGCGGATAAGGCACTATCCGGGGCCCCCCAATTGCGGGTCGCGTTTCTGGAACACGAGCGCGACCCGAGTCATGGCCACGCCTCAAGTTCCGCTGCGCCCTTCGGGCGCTGGCGAGACCGAGCAAGCGCCCGTGCCGTTGCGGCAACGGCGTCAAGACGCTAAGTGAGCTATCGTCATGCAACGCACGGAACGGCGAAACGTGCCGCGACTGCTTCTCAATGTCAGTCTTTTCTCAGTCTTCGCGTTCGCCTGTGGTGCCCCGCCGAGTCATGCGGTTTCGTACGGCTCAGGCCTGCCAAAAGTCTCATCGACGCCACGTGGCAGCAGCCAAGAACATCAGATGTTTCAGCTGCTGAATGCCGACCGTGCTGCACATAAACTGCCACCACTCAAGTATGACGAGCGGTTAGCGGACATCGGTCGGGCGCATTCGTCTGACATGCGTGACCACCGCTTCTTTGATCACGTCTCACCGACGTTTGGCAATCTCGAAAGTCGCGTGGACCGGGCAGGTTATGGCAACTTGGTAGCACGCGAGAATCTTGCCGAAGCTTCCGATGTAGCAAAGGCCGAAGCCAGCCTGCTCGCGAGCCCCCATCACTTCGAAAACATGATGGCAACGGACATCACCCACGTTGGCATTGGATTGGTTCCGGGTGGTGTCAAAGATCCAAGTAATCTGACCATCACGCAAGTCTTTGCGAAACCCAGCAAAGCAGAGTCTGCAACGGAAGCCAAAGCCGCAGTGCAAGCGGTCATTCGAAGGACGCGGCAAGAAAAGAACCTGCCGAGCGCGGTGCCCAATGCGCGCCTCACGGCGTACGCCGAAGAGCACTTGCGGGGGGCGCTCGGGGATGCGGATGACCTTGACGTTAAATCCATCGGAACTTCCATTGCCAAGCTTCTGGGCAAGGCACCCATTCTGGGCATCAAGGGGGTCTCTATTGGGTCTCAGGTCATGGTGGACAGCTCGCAGTTTCAAGTCCCCTCTGCTCTACTGCGGGAAGGTTCACGTCAGTTTGGCCTTGCAGTGGGCGAAGCTAGACCGTCAGGCAAACGTCCAGTACTGAAAGTCTTGGTCGTGGTGGGACTCTGAGTGCTTCATAATCACTTGGGCGGCCCGGCCATTGGTGTGCGCCAGCGCGTAAAAATCCTGGACACCCGAGCAGCTCGGCTCTAAGTCGAAAGGCTCGCATGGACGCTACTTCGACCAAACCAACATCCTACGACCCCACTCTAGCCATTGCTCAGGAACTGAACCTTCAGCCGCGGAACGTGGCGAGTGTGGTCGAACTCCTGGCAACGGGCGCGACGGTGCCCTTCATTGCTCGCTACCGCAAAGAAGCCACCGGTGGCCTGGACGAGGTACAAATCCGTACCATCGAAGAGCGGCGCAGCTATCTGCTCGAGCTCGAGGAGCGGCGCCAAACCGTGATTGCGGAGATCACCAAGCAGGGCAAGCTGACTCCTGATCTCGAGAAGAAAATTCGTACCTGTCCGACCAAAGCCGAGCTCGAAGATCTCTACCTTCCATTCAAACCAAAGCGCCGCACCCGCGCCTCGATCGCCCAAGAGCGAGGCCTCCAGCCATTGGCCGAGCGCATTTGGGCCCAGCCGCTAGAAGGCCAGCCCCGTGCCGAAGCCGAGAAGTTCGTGAATCCCGCACAGGGGGTGGATAATGTCGATGCGGCACTGGCTGGGGCGCGTGACATTTGTGCGGAGCTCATCGCTGAAAACGCTGATGCTCGCAAATACGTGCGCGAGGCAATTAGCGCCCGCGGGGTGATTCGTGTGCAGAAGGCAAAAGAGCACGAAGCTGCTGTCACTAAGTTTGACATGTACGCCCAGTTCGAAGAGCCGATTGCGAAGATTCCGTCGCACCGGTTTTTGGCGATTCGCCGCGGCGAGAAGGAAGGCTTTCTCAAGGTCGATATCGAACTAGAAGAGAGACTCGTGCCGCAAGTGGCTCACCTTGCTGGTCTCAAATCCGCCTCTCCCTGGGCGCGTGAGCTCGAAACGGCTACTGCCGACGCTTACGATCGGCTTATCGTGCCCGGTGCTCGCATTGACCTGCGTGTCGAGCTCAAGTTGAATTCAGATCGGGGGGCGATTCAGGTGTTCGCGCAGAATCTGCAAGAACTGCTCTTGGCGCCTCCCTTTGGGTCCCGGCCGGTTCTGGGGGTCGATCCAGGCCAGCGTACGGGCTGCAAGTGCGCCGTGGTTGCCGAAACCAGTGCGGTGCTGGAACATGACGTGTTCTATTTGGTTCAGGGTGACGAAGCAACCGCGCGTGCAAAATTGGTGTTGGGTCGATTGGTGAAACAACATCAAGTGGCGGCCGTTGCCGTCGGTAACGGCACTCACGGCCGTGAGACGGAGACGTTCGTTCGGGAAACACTCGCGGAAATGGGACTCGATTCCGTTATCGTGGTCGCGGTCAGTGAAGCCGGCGCCAGCGTATACTCCGCTTCCGATATTGCCCGTGAAGAGTTTCCCGATTTGGATCTAACAGTACGTGGTGCCATTAGTATTGCGCGGCGTTTGCAGGATCCTCTGGCTGAATTGGTCAAGGTCGATCCAAAAAGCATCGGAGTCGGCCAGTACCAACACGACGTCCACCAGCCACTGCTGGCCAAGAAGCTTGACGAGGTTGTCGAGACTTGCGTAAACCAAGTCGGGGTTGAGCTCAATACGGCCAGTGCTCCTCTTCTGTCTCGAGTGGCAGGGGTGGGACCAACGCTGGCCAAGCGAATCGTCGATCATCGGGCCAGGACTGGCAATTTCGCCAGCCGCAAATCACTGCTAGACGTTGCCGGGCTCGGCCCGCGTACCTTCGAGCAAGCAGCCGGGTTTCTTCGAGTGCGCGGCGGAGCCCATCCTCTGGATGCCAGTGCCGTCCATCCCGAGCGCTACCCGCTCGTCGAGCAGATGGCCAAAGACCTCGGCGTGCCCGTGGCATCGCTGATTGGCAATGCGCAGGCCATCGCCCGAATCGAGCCCGAAAAGTACTTTGCCGGCGAAGTCGGCGCCTTCACGATCAACGACATTCTGGACGAACTGAAAAAACCAGGGCGCGACCCTCGTTCCATGTTCGAGCCACCGAAGTTCCGGGACGATGTTCGGAAGCTCGAAGATCTGAAACCGGGAATGATGCTGGAAGGCGTGGTGACCAATGTCACCGCATTTGGTGCCTTTGTGGACATTGGCGTACATCAGGATGGGTTGGTACACGTCTCGAAGCTATCCGAGCGATTCATCAAAGACCCATCCGAAGTTGCTCACGTGGGTGATCGCTTGCAGGTTCGTGTTCTCGAGATCGATCTGGCCCGCAAGCGCATCTCGCTTTCGGCACGCAAAGACGACGAAATCAAGCCGCAGAAATCCCCGCCGGAGGCGTCGCGACAGAACCAGCGCCCCAAACGTGATAATCTGCGGACTGAGAATAAGTTCTCGAACAACCCGTTTGAGGCGCTTCGTCGCCGCTAGGGCCGACGTGGGTCATGACATTTCATCCGAGTACCGAATCCATCCTTCCGCTTCCGCCCGATATCGTAACGAACGTTCTCGGTGTGAGTTACGCCCATGTACAATCCTCGGATGGTGGAGATCTCTACCTGACCCCCTTTGGCGTCACCCACTTCGACCTGCTCCAAATCGAAAACTGGTATGAACCGAATTGGTTCAGAAGCAACAAGCGACGACTGGAAGGGACCAGTGCCGTGCATTGGGTTCCGACCAAAGAGCTCAAGGGAAAGAAGCTCGATCTCGTCGTTAAGAATTGTCGCGTTGGCGAGGACGTACCGCTCGCGACTCACACGCTGAAAGAATTCCTGAATACGGAATTCAACAGCCCGTGGGAGGAATTTGCGCTGGTGATGGAGATGAGGTCTGGAGCTTTTGGCCCTTCTCACATCGCAATACGCACGCAAGAACCGCTAGGCATTTACGTTCCACCCGAGCGTCTGCAGATGTGGCAAACGGGCAGATCGCTTGACAAGCTGAACAAAATCACCGCTCGCTACCCGGGCGTTGATCTCGATATCCTCAGACAGTACAAGTTGATCTACGCGTGGATCCCCGGGAAAGACGTCGTACAGACGTTTCGTGGTTTTGGTCTGACGGGTGATGAACTAACGGAAGCGATCACACCGATCACGAACAAGACAATCAATGACTTGCAGGACAAGGGTTACGCCGTTGCCGACATGAAAGCAGCCCACGTTATCCTCGACGAGAATGACGTTGCGGAGCTCGAAGTGGTACCAGGCCGGATTGAAGACAAGCTAGCCTTTGTTTCGTCGCTCGTGGACCAGGGTAAGTACTCGGTGGTTGATTACGAGTTGTTGTTGCGCACGCCCGAACACGAGAGAGCCGTCACGTACAAGCGGCGTCACACGTATCTCGGCTACATGCGAGATCGATTCATCGAAGTGCCACTGCCGCCGCACCTGCATGCGGTCGAGATCATGGGCGTGCCCTATATCTGGGGGCATGTGGAGAGTACGGGAGGGCAGCTTTGGGTCGTTGGGCGCAACCCCGAACTTTACGACTATTTCTTGCCAGAGCGCTGGCGCAAGACTCCGTGCAAACCGCTGTCCGAGCGTAACGGAGTGTACTCTACCGTTTCCAAGGACGGGGTGCATCTGGTGTGGAAAACGTCGCGAGTAGGTGAGATCCCCCCTGTCGAGCAGCTGCCACAGCTGACGTCGCTGGCGCGCAGGCTGGGTGTCAATAGTCCCTTCGAGGCCGTGACTATCGCGCATCGTTTGAATCAGGCAGGGGTCCCCACCGTCTACGCCCGTGCGATCTACATGACGGGGAGCGCCAAGATGGAGAATCCATCCGACCCCCGTCGCTTTGAATCGCACGCCCACATCAAAACGCCGGATGGGCTGCCGATACTGCGTGTCGATCGCAACTACATTACGATTCGCGGCTACTTTAACGGGTCAGATAGCTACGTCGCTGCGCACGATACTCGCCTTTTCCGTCCGCTCGATCTATCACAGGCCGTACATGAAGGTCTTACGTCACACGTCCAAGCCGAACGTATAGTGGAATCGACGATCGCGAAACTGTATGACGCAGGTTACGATGGGCGTCTTCTAAAGCTCAATGATCTCATCTTCGGTATCGATGAGGATGGGAGTTTGCTCGGTGACGACAGCGGCGATCCTGAAGCTCGCATCTGTAATCTTGGTTTGATCGGACCGCTTCCGTGACGATACGAACCTAGGTCCGGGTATCGAGGCGGTGCGGGGCGTCAGCGGCTTGTGCGAGGAATCGCACTCCGCTCGCTCATGGAAGCCAAACAAAAAATCATGCGCGTCGCCTGTGCGTTGTGCGTGCGTAGGTCATTGCGCGACGCGTAAAGTGATACCGAGTCACTGCTGCTACTCCGCACTCGGCAAAGTGGCTGAGCCAGTCTCGGTATCTTGAATGCAGCCAAAAAACGCATATTCGGGAAAGGAGCGATCACGTCTCGCTGTGTGAATCTGTGATGGTTCAACCAAAATATCTGTTGTGGTTTGCCCCAGCCAGACGTCCGACGCGCGAAGCAAATCGGTTCAACCACCTACAAAACCCGTCTAATCGTCTCAAGCACGCCCGTTGATTGCTTGACTAGAAGCGAGTCTGTCCGTAGCGTGGCGACGCGTTCCGTTGCAGACGCTGTCAGCAAGCGCCGTCGAGTATGTCTGACTCGAAGGACTGTCGTGACGTAAGCACAACGCGAATTCGTGGTCTGTGAGCTTTGGATCGATCGTGCCCAGTCAAACTCAGCGAACAAAAGTATCTGCTGTGATTTCAAGCACAGTACCTGCATGCCAGATATCTGACGATGGGCGAGTTCTTACTTCGGTTGCTGGTTGGCCCCCCTATAAGGAGGACGGTGTGAATCGCGTTTTCATGTTTCCCGGACAAAGTTCGCGTTACCCAGAGATGATTCGACGAATTGTCGAAGCGTACGCACCGGCTCGTTCAATCGTGCAGGATGCTTCGGACATACTCGGCCGTGATCTGTTCAGCGTCTACCAGACCGAATCTGAGGCATTTGAACTCAATCGCGACGTGCAAGTGGGAGTGTTTCTGACCTCACACCTTTACATGCTCGCGCTACAGGCCAACGGTGTCGACGCGGATTCGAGTTTGGGTCTGAGTCTGGGTGAATATAACCACCTCGTGCACATCGGTGCTATCGACTTCGAAGCTGCACTCCGCCTCGTTGACGCGCGCGGTCGCGTCTATGATGAGGGCCCAGAAGGAATGATGGTGGCGCTATTCCCAATTGATCGGGAAGAAGTCGAAGACATTCTCAAACGAGCGAGAGAGGTGGGCTGCGTTCGAATTGCCAACTTTAACACGCCCTCTCAATTCGTCATTGCCGGTCAAAACGCAGCCGTGCAGGTCGCAATGGAAATTGCCCAAGAAGAGTTTTCCATCGACCCCGTCATCATCGAGAAGAAAATACCGATGCACACGCCGGTCTTTCGCTCCGTCGCTGATGCGTTGCTTCCCCATCTTGAGCGAGCGCCGTTTCGAACCCCTCTGCGACCTTACATTTCCAATGTGCTCGGTACGGTTGTCGAGAATCCAACACCAGCGCGCATTGTCGAGCTGCTCGCGCAACACGTCTACAGTCCCGTGCTGTGGCGGCAGGCGATCGATGACATGGCAAGTCGGATTCCCGAGGCTGTCTTCGTGGAGGTGGGTCCGCGTGGGGTGCTCTACAATATGCTCCAGAAGCGTTGGCACGCGAATCTCAAGTTCAAGACTGACGTTAGGGAAGATATTGCAGCGAATATCGGCCACATCAAAGGAGTGCGCAATCACGTACAAGAGGTGCGCGCTTGAGTTCTACGGACATTTTGGCGCTCGTCAAAGAACTGCGCAAACGCCCGCTAGATATGGCTGGCGCCACCGTACAGTCAGTGAGTTATGACCGCAGCGCCATCGAGCGCATACTGCCGCATCGCGATCCGTTGTTGTTCGTTAACGCTATTGATGCGGTGGATCTGCAGAATCGACGCATTCAGGGGAAGTTCATTCCTCGCGCCGATGACCCCACGTTCCAGGGTCATTTCCCCGGGGATCCAGTGTATCCCGGGGCTTTTCAGATTGAAGCGATGGGCCAACTCGCTTTGTGCTTGGCTCATTTCGTGACGAATCACACCACGTCAATCACCAAAGACGCGCATCCGGTTGCCGTACGCGCACTGCGAGTTCATCACGCGCAGTACATTGATGCGGTGCTTCCCGGTGACGTCATCGAGACTTACGCCGCCCTATTGGAAGAAGATGGAATGACGGCGACGTGCACCGGACAAATGGTTAGGGGCGGCAGAGTCGTGTCGCTTGCAATTCAGGAGGTCTACTTTGTCGAGTAAGCGAATTGTCATCAGCGGAATGAGCGTCAATACCGTATTGGGAGATACGCTCCCCACTTTCATCGAGTCTCTGCTTGCCGGGCGGTCAGCCATCAATCGTTGGCGCTTCTTCGACAACAAGAACGTTTACAGCAAAGTGGGCGCAGACTTGACGGGTTACGACGTCAAGAAGAAGCTGGGTGAAATCGAGGGTCAAATTGATTCAGAGATGTTCCATCGGCTCAAGAAACTGACCGCGCGCGCGCCGTTCTCGACTCAGCTGAGTCTACTTCTGACTGCTGCTGCACTGAAAGACGCCGGCCTGACCAAGGGTGCCCTGGATACCGAAAGAACCGGGGTCATCGTTGCTGGCCACAACATCAACAGTAACTACAACTCCATCAATCGGACCCAATTCGACGAGGAACCAGACTTCATTGATGGCATGCTGGCTCTGCACAATCTGGACACGGATCATGCGGCTATCTGCTCAGAGTTGGCTCAAGCACGTGGACCCATCTACACCGTAGGAGCAGCGTGCGCGAGTGGTAACGTAGCGCTTCGATGCGCTATCGATGAGATTCGAGTCCATGATGCCGACATGGTGCTAATCGTTGGGTCAGCCCTCGATATGTCGCCGATGGATCTGCACGCCATGGCGCTGCTCGGCGCCATCAGTTACCAGAGTTTCAATGAAGCGCCTTTTGCTGCAAGTCGTCCGTTCGACACGCGCCGCGAGGGTTTCGTGCCAGCGCACGGTGGAGCGGTCCTTGTGGTGGAATCACTGGAATCTGCCCAGCGACGCGGCGCGCGTATTCACGCCGAGGTCCTTGGAAGCGAGGCGAATGCCGACGGTTGTCATCAACCGAAGCCGTCAGTCGAGGGGCAGACGCGCGTAATGACTCGTTTGCTCCAGCAGCTTGGCATTGCGCCAGAGCAAGTCGACTACGTAAGTGCGCATGCGACCAGCACACCGCTCGGTGACTTAACCGAACTGCAGTCGATCAAGAATGTGTTTGGCCAGCACGCGTATAACCTGAAGATCAATGCTACCAAGAGTATGTTGGGGCATTGCTGTTGGGCAGCCGCTACCGTCGAAACTGTTGCGGGCATTCTGCAGATGAACTGCGGCAAACTTCACCCGTCGATCAACATCGACGAGCTCGATCCAAAGATCGATTTGGACATTTGCCGTGGAAAAGTCAACGAGAAAGACATCAAGATATTCATGAAGAACGCCTTCGGATTTGGCGGTATCAATGCCGTTAGCCTCTTCAAGCGCTGGGAGGGCTGAAACTAGATGACATTTCTCGTAACTGGCGGTTCCAGAGGCATCGGCAAAGCGATCGTGCTCGATGCGGCGCGTGCAGGCCAATCCGTAGCTTTCACCTATGCGACGAAACCGGACCTAGCTCAGGAAGTCCTTGAGACAGCGCGACGTGAGTCGCCCGAAAGTCAGGTGAAAGCTTACGAATTGGACGTTCGAGACTCCACGCGTGTGGACGAGGTCGTCGAGCAAATATCGGACGACTTTGGGGATGTGTCCGTGTTGATCAACAACGCGGGCATCAACCGTCCGGGAATGGCGATGTCCATGTCCGACGAGGATTGGAAAGACGTTATCGACACCAACCTCACGGGCGCGTTCTTCATGGTACGCGCCGTGCTGCCCCACTTTCTCGCGAACCGAAAGGGCAGCTTCATTCACATCTCGTCGATTGCTACCTACGGTATCAGCGGGCAGATTAGCTACTGCGCTGCCAAGGCCGGACTATTGGGGCTTTCGCGGGGCCTAGCTAAGGAATATGGCCCTAAGGGTGTACGCAGCAACGTGCTGATGTTGGGCCTGTTCGACACGGACATGGTCCGTGAAGGACTCAGCCAAGCGAATCGAGATTTTTGGCTTAAGTATTGCCCCTGTCAACGGTTCGGGGAAGTGCGCGAGATATCGCAGATGTGCGTTTACTTGGCTTCAGACGGAGCAAATTTCATCAACGGTCAGGAAATGACGCTCACGGGCGGGCTCGAGCACGCCACCTGAGTCGGACATTCTTTAACGGCAGTTCAAGATCATGCGTGTTGGCATTGAAAAACTAAACGTCTATCCCTGTAGCTGTTCTCTCGATCTTGGCGCGTTGTGTCAGGCGCGCGGTATGGATGTCGAGCGTACGCTGAGTGATCTCATGATAGCGGAGCGCGCCGTGAACCCACCCTGGGAGGACGCTGTCACTCTGGGTGTCAATGCGGCGCAGCCGATGCTCACCGAAGAGGACCGCCGTTCGATTGGCCTTCTGCTCGTCGGTTCTGAGAGCTGTGTCGACCAAGAAAAACCGTTGAGCTCTTGGGTACACCACTTCCTAGGATTGCCTGACGACTGCCTCAATCTGGAAATCAAGCACGCCTGCTACGCAGCCACAGGTGCGCTCGAGTTGGCCAAGGCCTGGCTTGGGTCACCCTCTGCACGGGGCCGTAAGGCACTTATTGTCAGCACCGATCAGACGACAATGACCATTGGTGAATCCTGGGAGCCCGTATGCGGGGCAGGTGGGGCGGCCATTTTGCTGTCGACTGAGCCAAAGGTCATCGAATACGAGCTCGGTCACTGTGGCATCTTCGCGCATGAAGTCTCGGATGTGATTCGGCCGAACATGCGTCTTGAGACAGGCAACAGCGAGACGAGCCTGTTCGCCTATTTGTTTGCCGTTGAAGGCGCGTACAACCATTACGTTGAGACCGTTGGGCATCCCATCGATTTCGATACGTACTTTCAACGCGTGCTCTATCACACGCCATTTGGTGGTATCACCTATCGCGCGCACCGTGCTCTGCTCAAACAACACACCCAAGTGAGCAACAAAGACGCGCGGGCGAACTACGAGCGCAAGACGCTTCCGGCGCTGCGCTACAACAAGCGCATGGGGGCGACCTATGGTGCCAGCACATTCATTGGACTGATAGGACTTCTCGACTCCGACCCGAGTTTCAAGACTGGGGATCGACTGGGAATTTTCGCCTACGGCTCTGGCTCGTGCGCTCAGTTCTACAGCGCACGGTTGCTTTCAGAAGCACATGCGATTGCCGCGAAGGTGGGGCTACAAGCTCAACTGGATGCTCGGCGGCCGTTGACCGTAGCTGAGTACGAGACCGTCGAGCACGAACGTGACGAGCACGTCGGAGTGTCGCACTTTACGCCCAATTGGAATATCCTGGGTGATTGGTATGAGCGGTTCTATGCCGGTCGCAAGTTGCTCACATTGCGTGGCATTGCAGACTACTATCGGGAATACGATTGGAGCTGAACCAGGTGGCGTATGGGATGACGAACACGCGCCAGTCGCGACGTGAAGTCGCCATGGGTGGCTTCGTTTCGACGTCGCTTCAGAGGTACTCCGATGACCTCTAGGCCGGAGCAAAGGATCGACGTCCCCGAGACGCTGAGTAGCAATTCAGTACGCGAGCTCGCGCAAGCCATCGAAGCGGCGGTGCGCGACGCTACCGCGGAAGCGGTCGTACTGCAGGGAAGTCAGGAGACGTTTTGCAAAGGCCTGGACTTTGAGGAAATTGCCGGTGCTGGAGACGTGAGCGCAATCGAAGCGTCTACCCGTGAATATTGCCGCTGCTTAACCACTCTGCGCTTCTCTGACAAGCCGACGGTCGCGCTGGTGCAGGGTGCCGCAACGGGCGGAGGGGTAGGGCTGGTTGCGGCTTGTGACTTGGTGATTGCGAGCGAGTCTGCCAGCTTTGCGCTCCCGGAAGTACTGTTTGGTTTCGC
>CAZCNI010000006.1:0-14616 GCA_964499765.1 uncultured Polyangiaceae bacterium | reverse complement strand
GCGACTCGAGCTTCGACCTCTCGATTGACGTACCCTGCAACGGGCAGGTGCCTGTGTGCAATCACGGCACACTCGCGGTGCCGGCCGGGGCGGTCGTTCACGTGCTGAGCGCAGATCTGTCGCAAATCGGGGGCATAGCCCCTGAGCTGAGTGCCGAGCTCGGTCAGTGCGATGTCCCTACAATTGCGCCAGGCGCCTGCGTAATGGTGTCGGGATGCGCGAGTTTGCTCACCCAACATAATGCCGCACTCTGGGTCGAAATACCTGCGGGGTCTGAATCACGCACAGATGACAATTGGGGCTATAGTGTTGCTGGCGCGGGTTGTGTTCTGCCCCACTGTTTGAATACCTCTGGCAGTGAAGCTTGTGTGACGAGTTACACGTACTCCGAGGACTACCTCGGGACTTGCATCCAAAGCGACGCGCTTCCCCAGTGGAGCTACCTGCAATTCAGTGCTGCAACGCCTGGGGACTCGTCAATCAATTTCCAAGTGGTCACGGCGGCAAGTATCGAAGAATTGGCGACCGCAAAGCCCATCTCGCTCGTAACCGCATCAGCGGCAGCGGGAATTAGCGATTGTCTGCTCTCCGGACCAGCGCCCAAGTGCCCTGTCGACCTCTACGCAGCAATGCAGCCGAGTGGCTCAGCCAAAAACGAATACCTTCGACTCATCATCACCGTAAATCCCTCATCCGATGGCACGCAATCGCCTGTGCTTGACTTCTGGCGCATCAGCTTCGCGTGTCCCGACGCTACCTAACGAAGTCGCCGGTCGCCACGGTTGGGGTGTGTAGTGTCCAGTGGTCACTCGCCGGCATACTCAGATCGTGATATGGCGCTGCACATGCCTGAGATCATTCAAGTCATAGGTCGAGAAATCCTGGATTCCCGGGGCAATCCCACCGTCGAAGCCGAGGTCGAGACGGTGAGTGGAAGCGGTCGCGCTGCAGTTCCCAGCGGTGCATCCACTGGTGTTCACGAGGCCGTCGAGCTTCGCGATGGCGATAAGGCGCGTTACATGGGCAAGGGCGTTACCAAGGCGGTAGCACATGTCAACGACACACTCGGGCCGGCTATTTGTGGTCTCACCGCATTCGATCAATCGCTCGTGGATGAGCGTCTGATTGAGCTCGACGGCACCGAAAACAAGGGCAAGTTGGGGGCCAACGCCATTTTGGCGATATCGATGGCAACGGCGCGCGCTGCCGCTGATACCGTGGGGCTTCCGTTGTGGCGTTATCTGGGTGGCGTGCAAGCGCGTGTGTTGCCCACTCCTCTAATGAACATTCTGAACGGCGGCAAACATGCCGATAACGGCCTCGAGATCCAAGAGTTCATGATTGTACCCTGGGGGCTGCCCACCTTCGCAGAAGCGCTCCGCGCCGGTACTGAAGTGTTTCATTCGCTCAAGCAGATCCTTGCCGCTGAAAAGCTGACCACGGCCGTTGGCGACGAGGGGGGTTTTGCTCCGCGCCTCGAGTCAAACGAGCAGGCACTGCAGAAGATCGTCCAGGCCATCGAGAAAGCAGGCTATAAGCCCGGCGAGCAGGTGGCGCTGGGTCTTGACTGTGCCTCCAGTGAATTCTACGAAGACGGCAAGTACACCTTCGACAAGCGCAAGGTGACGGGTCAGGAGCTGATTGGCATTTACGAGAACCTCTGCTCCAAGTACCCCATCGTCACGATTGAAGACGGCATGGCGGAAGACGATTGGGACGGGTGGAAGCTACTGTCCACCAAGCTTGGACCCAAGATTCAGCTCGTCGGGGATGATCTGTTCGTGACGAACAAGGTGCGATTGAGCCAGGGCATCGCAAAGGGCATCGCCAACTCGATCTTAGTCAAGGTCAACCAGATTGGTTCGATTACCGAGACGCTGGACACCATTCGCTTGGCGCAACGGTCGTCTTACACCTGCGTAATTTCTCATCGTTCCGGTGAGACTGAAGACGCTTTCATTGCGGATCTCGCGGTTGCGACCAACGCGGGCCAGATCAAGACCGGCAGTCTTTCTCGCAGTGATCGCATTGCGAAGTACAACCAGTTGCTCAGGATTGCCGACGAACTCGGTAAGTCGCAAGAGTACGCGGGTAAGTCCGTTTTCAAGCGCGCGTAGGACCAAAGCCCACCATTTGATGCAGTAGGTGATGCCGGTTCCCCCAACGGGCCGGCATTTTCCTTTTGTCCAGCGGCTCCGAAAATAGGCAGGAATCAATGGATATCTTGGTCGCCTCGGCGGCCCGTCACTCGTGAGAATCTTGGAGATTTTTAGGAATCAGCTTGCCTGACCTTGACGCGGGCTGGGCTTGCTACTTGAAGTAGAAGTTCAAACCCCTTTTAGCTTGAAACCCATGTAACTGTGAGGCTCTCCAAATGTCCAAGGCGAAAGTTGCCGTAATCAAGGTCAAGCCAGAATCGATTTTGACAGATATTCAGCGGCTATGTGAGTTAGCCGAAATGCCACAGGCGTTGGACAAGGGCGCCACGACGATTCTCAAAGACAACATCTCTTGGCACTACCCGTTTCCTGGTGCCAACTCGACGCCCTGGCAAATGGAGGGAACCATTCTGGCGCTGCGCAACATGGGCTTCGATCAGATCACGTGCGTGCAGAACAAGACGGTCGTCACCAATGCATTCAAGGGCGAAGACTTGAACCACTACGTGCCGTTGTTCAAGAAATACGATATCCCGGTGCTCTACAACTTCCGTGAAAATGACATGAAATGGATTGAGTACAGGCCCAAAGCCAAGCTCCACGTTCTGCACAAGATATTCCCCGACGGCATCAAGATCCCCGACTACTTCCCCGGCAAGAACATCCTGCATTTGCCCACGGTTAAGTGTCACATCTACACGACTACCACCGGAGCCATGAAGAATGCTTTCGGCGGGTTACTCAGCACCAAACGACACTACACTCACAGCTGGATTCATCGAACGCTAGTGGACCTGCTCGCGATCCAAAAAGAGATCCACTCTGGGCTATTCGCCATCATGGACGGTACGACAGCCGGAAACGGCCCCGGACCGAGAACCATGTTTCCCGTCATCAAAGACTACATGTTGGCCAGTAACGATCAGGTGGCGATTGATGCCGTTGCTGCAAAGATGATGGGCTTTGACCCACTGAGCCTCGAGTTCATTCGGGTGGCACACGACGACGGGCTTGGCGTCGGAGATCCTCGCGACATCGAGATCGTCGGCGCTGACATCTCCGGGGAAAGTTGGGGTTTCTCGGTCGGCGACAATGGCGCGAGCGTGATTGGCGACCTCATGTGGTTCGGACCAATGAAGCGGTTTCAGAAGCTGTTCTTCCATACCCCGCTGGTCAATGCGTTCATCCTTGGTAGTGAATTTTATCACGACTATTATCGCTGGCCGCGCAAAGACAGGCAGACGTTCGAAACGTGGAAAGCCGAGACGCACTGGGGCAGGCTGTTCGGAGCCTATGAGCGCGGCGCCAGCGAGTCGATCACCGGCGCACCTCGAGTTGCCTGAACCTTCCTCGCATGGTCCTTCGATGCCGCCAGCCGACCTCGTCCGCTAGGTGCGTTCGACGTTTGGGGCCGGGCCTGGGATATCCCCTCATTTCTGCGAAATGCGGAGGCCCTCAGGACCCCGCAAATCCGAAAAAATCTGCACGAGAGCCAACAACATCGCTTGTTGTTGCCTCCCCTGCAGCCCGAGCCCCGCTAACAGGGGTTGCAAGCCCTTGTTCCGCGCGACGAGGGGGAACAACAGGGCTTGCAAGCGCTTCTCCCCCGCGACGAGGCTTCGTTACACAGGTTGTTGTTGGCTCTCGTGCGCGACGACAGTCAACAACACTCGATGTTGTTGGCTCTCGCGCGGTTTTTCCGAAGCCCGGAACGGTAAGTAGCGCCCTTTCCGCGTGCGTTGAACGGGCAATCGACAGAGCCGTCCTGTCATTTGGGTTATACAGACAGTAATAATCTAGCAACCGGCCACGGGACCTGTTCGAATAGAGACATATGGGGCTTCATTTGAAGCCAGCTGCGTTAGACTGACGAGGACAAAATGGCCGTTGACGGCGTTGGAAAGCCCCCAATTTGTGGTTTAGCTGGCTCGGTATCGAGCGTTGGCAATTCGGAGCCCCCTGCGCGGTCGGAGTTTGCTATCGATGCGACCGGTGGAGCATCGTCGAGTTCCGCTGTTGGAGCCGTTGATTCAGACTTGCTGCATCGGCTCGAAGCCGGGCAGGTCAACCAAGAGCAGTACCTGGACATCAAGGCTGAACAAGCTGTTGCTCACCTAGTCGGCCACTTACCGGTGGAGCAGGTCGAGCTGATTCGCGCGACACTGCGTGACCAACTGAGTAATGACCCGCTATTTCAACGTTTGGTGCGGCAAGTGACGACCCCATTTGGGCAGCGTTGATGCCAACCGAACAGCGCATGCGCGAGTTTGTGGTTACCGATGCTGCAGGCAGCACCCTCGGTTCCATCGTGGAACAACTTGCACCCGGTGATCCGCAGGCCATTGAACAAGGACGGGTGTTCGTCGAGAAACAGCGGGTAAAAGACCCGCAATTCCGCGCGGAACCGGGAGCACGAGTCACCTGGTACTTGCCGCGCCTTGTATCGGCTGACGCGGACGATGTGGCTTTCTCAATCGTGGCCCGGAGAGGGGATTGGGTGGTTGCAGCCAAGCCATCCAACTGGACTTGCGAGCCTGACCGCACCGGGCATTCGACGTCGCTGCGCGATACGGTCGCTAAAGAACTCGACGTGCCCCAGGCGCATGTGTTGACCCGACTCGACGTCGGCGTGAGCGGGCTAGTACTGCTCGGCTTGAGTCATCGCGTCTGCAGTGCGGCGATGAAACTTCAGAATCAACACCTAGTGACCAAAGAGTACTTTGCCCTGTTAGCGGGTGCGCCCGCTGCTGCGGAAACGTGGAATGGGCCCGCTTGTGACAATCGTGAAGCCAAAACCCAGCTGCGGGTGTTGAGTGAGCCCTGCGTGGTCCCTGCCACTCGAGTGAACGTGAGTACGACGGTGTCTCTAGTGAGTGTCCAGCCCATCACGGGGCGCAAACACCAGATTCGTATTCATGCCGCTCACCATGGCTACCCCTTGTTGGGTGATGGCCGCTATGGAGGTCCGACGTATCTGGTGAAAACGGATGGCTCCGTGCTCCGCATTCGACGGGTCATGCTGCACGCGTATCGATTGACTATTCCATGGGAAAGCCAAACGTGGACCGTTGCCTGCCCAGCCCCCAATGACCTGGTGAGACTATGGTCTTCCCTCGGGGGGGACGCCAACTGCCTACGAACCTGAAGTGAGCGCCAACCTCTCAAATTGCGGCCACAGTGTCATGTCCGTTCACAACGACAAAGAACCCAAACCAGGACACGGATAGTTCGGTACAATGCACGGCGTGTGGTGGTCCTGCTCCAAAGCCCAGCAAACCGTGCTGACCCAAGAGGTAACCACCTCACGCCTCGCCGAATCGCTTGGGGAGCGACGCGATGAGAGGGCCAGCATGGTGGAAAGCACCATCCGAGCTCGCAACGTCGAAGACGTTCGCGTGCTCGACGCAATGCGGCAAGTGCCTCGCCACGAATTCGTGCCAAAGCACCTTCAACACCTAGCGTACTCCGATCGGTCGCTTCCTATTGGAGAAGGGCAGACAATCAGTCAGCCCTATATTGTCGCGCTAATGACGGAATGGGCGGCACTCAAGCCGGGTGACCGTTGCCTCGAGATCGGTACTGGTTGCGGCTATCAGACAGCTGTTCTTGCTGAGGTGGGTGCATCAATTGTATCCCTAGAAATCAATCCAAGGCTTGCTTCGGAGGCAGAGTTTCGCTTGCGGCGACTCGGGTACTCGGCGGTTCAGGTACAATGTCACACGGCTGACGGAAGCATGGGCTGGCCCGACGCCGCTCCGTATGATGTCATCATCGTCACTGCAGCAGCGGCAGTTTTGCCAGACTGTCTGCTCGCTCAATTGGCAGACAGCGGGCGAATGATACTTCCGATTGGACCCCATGATGGCATTCAACGCCTCGAAAAATGGTTTCGGCGGAAGCAGGCAGACGGGCCCGCCACATTTGAGTCGACGTTCATTCTCAACGTGCAATTCGTACCGCTGCAGAGTAGGACCTAGCCGTTCTGCGATTGCGCTTGCAAAATGAAACAAGAATTTAATCTGAAGAGTCAATTGGTCCGAGCGGTGTTCCCTTGCGCGTGGCTGCTCGCACCCGCCGTGCTCGCGTGTGCTGGCGCCCGGTTGGACCCCGAGAAAAATCAAGCACTCACGTTCGATACCGATACCACATCGCCGAGTGACGCAGGTGTAGCCGCTTTTGCGCAACCGACCCCCCAGAAAGCCGCGCCCAGTCAATTGGCGTCGAATGGGGTGCGCACTGAGTCAACGGTCGTGCCGGGAGGTGCAACCTCATTAGCTGAACCGATTCGCTGTACGCAAGAGCCACCTGATCCCAAGCCGATCAGGGCTCGCGATTGGATCGCGCTGGAGTTCACGTATGTTGACGGTGAGGCAAAGCCGCAGGCATCTCACCGACTGCAGATCCCAAAACCGCGTGATTCGGCGCGTGTTGTGGGTCGGTACGCCGTGGAACTCTGGATTGGATGTGAACTCATCGATCGAGTGAGGTTCTCCTTTCCGCTGCAGGCAGCGGAGTCAGCGCCAAGAGCCGGCAAGCGGCACGAGCTACACGAGCAACCCTCTTTCACTGCTCGTGGTGAGCTGAAGGCCACGGTTCTCGTCCCCTTCAGCGACCGAGCCACCCGTGCCGAGTTGGTCGATCGCAGCGCGGGAACCCGAGTTGCGCTGGCCTGGCCGCCCAATCTGAATGGCGAGACCTCGGACAAGGCATCACCGCGACAAAAGTAGTTGGAATTGGACCGGTTCCGGTCGTTGGGCCGTCGCGTGAATGCAGCAGTGGCGTGGCCGTGCCGGCAATGACAATGATGCGGTTCGGACGGCTAGCGTCAGATGCCTGAGTCGTGAAAGGATGACCTGCCATGAAGTGTCAGGTTTGCGATCACGAGAACGTTGATGAAGCTCGATTCTGCGCGTCGTGCGGGGCCGCCATTCCCACTCGTTCGCCATCCGAAAAAGATCCGCTTATCGGGCAGATCATTGGGAACCGTTACCGAATTACCGGCGTCATCGGTGAAGGAGGCATGGGGGTCGTCTACGTTGGCGAACAGCAGATGGGGTCCACGATTCGCAAGGTCGCTGTCAAGACGCTGCATCAACACCTGTCGAAAGACGAGAACGTACTCAAGCGTTTCCATCGAGAATGCGGCACCGTAGCTCAGCTAGAGCATCCCAATACCATCAAGGTTTATGACTTTGGGTCCACCCCTGACGGCACTCTGTACATTGCCATGGAGTTCGTTGCAGGACGCGCGCTGAGTGAGGTGCTTGAAAAGGAGCACAATCTCCCCGCGGCTCGAGTGGTTCAGATCATGCGGCAGGTCTGCGGAGCGCTCGATGAAGCGCATGAGCTCGGTATCATTCATCGCGATCTAAAGCCGGACAACATCATTCTGACTCAGCGAGCGGGCGAACACGATTTCGTCAAAGTACTTGATTTCGGGATCGCCGCACGCACGGAGTCCGCGGATGCAGCGAGCGAACAGAAGCTCACGCAGCAAGGGACGGTTCTCGGGACACCCCCGTACATGAGCCCTGAGCAGTTCACGGGCAAGGCCCTAGACCGTCGCAGTGACGTTTATTCCCTAGGCATTATGACCTACGAAATGTTGACGGGCACTCTGCCGTTCGATGCGGAGAATCCATGGCAATGGGCGACGCAGCACATGACCGCCACGCCGATGCCGTTCGACGTTGCAGCTCCCAACGTACCAATTGCAGCGTCAGTGAAAGAAGCAATTTTCCGCGCACTGTCAAAAGACAGAGAGCAGCGTCAGGCAAGTGCCAGTCAATTCATCAACGAGCTTGCGCGGGGCATGACTGGCAGTGGCAGCGTGGTGGAAGTCATGCCCGCTACGAATGCGGCGGCGTGCCCCCCAACGGCTGCCATGCCGGAAATGCCTAATTTTGCGGCTGCACCCGCGGGCACGCCTGCTCGCACGGCCACCGTTGCGTCCGGTGCCGTCGGTAGCGCCGTAGGGAACAATGCCGCGCCCTTCATGGCGGGACGTCCAAAAGGTAAGGGCGGCAAGTCCGGGTTGCTCGTCGGACTCGTGGGCGCTGGAGTGGCTGTTGCAGCTGTTGCTGTCGTCTTTGCGGTTCGCTCAAATAAGCCCAGTGACGAGCCGAGTGCTGCTCCCGGGGCCTCCGCTTCTGCAGCACCATCAATGGCTACCGCAACGTTGGCGCCCGAGATCCCAACGGGTGTCAACACGCTTACTGCAGAGGTTGCCCCTGCTGATCCCGTCCGGCCGCATGAAGTGACTGCACGCAGAAGCTCTGCCAAGGCAACTTCCACTTCTGCATCTGCCGCCACCGCACCTGCTGCCACTCACGCGGCGCCTACTAACCAAACCGGAACTCCCACCGCTACAACGAATGCGCAGACGGGCAACACCACTCAGCCAACAACCCCTGTTGCTACACAAAGCAATCCTGCCTGCGCGTCCTGTCTGAGTTCCGCGTCAGCGGGCGATTTCAGTAGCGCTTCCAGTTACTACAGGAGTTGTACGGATGTTGCGGAAAAGAACAAGTGCGCCAATATGGCGCGCGCGAGTGCCCTCGCTACTGCGAGAGCAAACCGAAACGATTGCGCCAAACTCCGTTCGATACTTGCAGCAGCAAGCAGCATGAATGCAGCGCCTCCGGCACTGGCCAAAGCAGCGAATGACTGCAACTGAGGAGGTTGCAGTTAGCTTCGAGCTGTTGATGCGGTCACGAGCAGCTGAGTACTTCGCGCAGAGCATGGCCACGACTCGAAGTGTTTCAGGATTTGGCTTCGCAATATCTCGTTACAGTGCGATTCAATTTGCGTTACCCTGCGGGGAACAGCTGGTTTAGGTAGGTTGCTATGCATGCTGGGATACGTGTTCTTTCAGTTATGAAAGTGACCGGGTGCTCGACCAAGTTGTTGGGCTTGCGCCACTTGACTTCGTCGAGTCGACGCGGCTAACTTGGGCCGCGCGATGTCCCTGGAGTGTGGTTTAGAGACGACGAGTGGCAGGAATGCACCGCACCACGTCCGCGCGCTGCAAGGAATTCTCACGCATGAGTAAGCCGCAATCTTGGATCGAGCTTTGCCGCTCGGCGAAATTTTCCGGTATGTGGGTGGCTTTGGACAACTGTCGATTCAATCCCGACACGCGCCAGCCAATGGAAGGCGACGTTGTGGACGCCGATGAAGAGCTAGCGTTGCTTTGTGGTCGTATGCGCGAGTCTGGTCGCAGCAACTGCGCCATACTTTTTTGCGATGATGATGTGCTCGTCGAAGAGCGCCGCCCAACGCCGGTGCCCAGTCTGCGTCCGGCAATGAGCCGGCCCGATTGAAGATCATCATCCTTGTGTCCGTGCGGGTCTTCGGATCGCCATGCGCAGGGTCGGGCCCCAGCGCACCCACGCAATAGAGCATCTCTGGAAATCGCGAGTGGTGCCAACGTTTTGGCTCGCTCTTGCCCGAACAGAATCGACAGATGTTACGGGCGCAGTGCGCACGAGGCACGGACGCCTTGTGCGAGGCATCCGTTCGCTGAAACTAATCCGCTAGCGAACGATCGGCTTAACGATGGCCTTGCCGTCCTTAATTACGACTGCGAAGTCTATCTGCTTACCACTGTGCTTTACCCTCAATGCCTGGGCAGTAGTCTCCAGCTTGTGCGTGAGCAAGCTGAGCGACACTTCACCCGCTTCGTGCGTTCTAACTTTCGCCTCGACCAGTTCGTGGTGCAGCGCGCGCACACGTTCAGCACTCAACGTTCCAGTTGGTGGTGATGGTTCTGGTTTGGGTCGAGGTGCCACGGGGGACGCAACTGCAGCGGCTCGAGTGCCTGTCTGTGTCATGATCCGCTGGACGGGGGATACCGCGAGTTTTGGTGCGGGTGGGGGCAACCCGTGGCCACCGATGGCAGACTGGGCGGGCAAGCGCAACGGTCCTCGCGGTGGTGCGGCTGGTTTTGTTGCGGCAACGTTGCTAGGTTGTACTCGACTAGGTGTTGCTCTGGGCACTTCCTGACGACGAGATACATTGATCGTATTGATCGGCGGGTCATCTAGTTCCAGCGATCGATCTATCAGGTCATTCTTGATGGCTCCAAAGTCGAGATCCCCATCTAGCGCAGCGGCAAGATCGCGTTCGAGTGCGCGGGTGAAAGCCTCGACCTTTTCCGGGGGAGGAAGCGTCGAGTGGCGTGGACTGATAGGAATCGAATGCCTTAGGGAACCTGGCACTTGAGACTTGCGTGGGCGGGATGAGGCCGGGCCTTCGTTGTCGGGCGCAGCCTCGGCGACGACCACTGGTTCTGTCGCCCGTGCGGCGGGGATACTCGAGACCCGCGATGCCGCCATGCTGCGCTCCGCGCGCAGTACATGCCGCTTGTAGGTACCGTTCTCGATCTCGCGCAGAACCCGCTGCCAATACTGTTGGAAAGTATTGTAGCGCTGGATGATCATTTGTAGCCGGAATCGCTTGGCCGTGTTGCGAATTTGCTCATGCCGCAGAATATCGATCCGTCGCGTGACGTCCTTATGAGCAACCGCGGGGGCAATCTTCTCGATACCCATGAAATACTGTTCGTACAAGCTACGAAGGCGCTCAACGCGCATTTCGAGCTCGTCGATGGAAGTATCGAGTTCGAGAGGTTCCACAATAAATCAATTCGGCAGGGGGATGATAACCAGATCGTCGAAACAGGCGTGCACCTCCCAGTCATTGAACCCTAGGTGTTCATGACCTGGCCCGAGCAACGGTTCGGTATCAACGAGGTGGTGCATCTGAACTCCATTGACGGACCAACTCACGGTCTTTCCGTCGTTGCGTTCGATTTGGAACTGGTACTTCGTGCCGGGAATTACCCGCTGCTCCCGCGGGTCCGTGGAGTTGTCCTTGATCCGGCGCTCCAGACGATCGCGGCCGTGCTCATCGAGACGCGCCAACACATGAAGTTGGTTCTTCCATCCGCCCAAAATGAAAAGGTAACTTGTGGCGTTGGTATACGAAATGCCAGTCGCTCCGCTGCGGCCATCTCCCCACGCCTCGACCTTGAGGTCACCGCTCTCAGAGTCGCTCTCGGCTGAAAAAGTGATGCGTGCATTTTTGGGCAGTCGGCGCATCAACCACGCCGGGTGATTGCGCGCCAAACGTCCGCACAGACGTCCCTCCTCGATGCGCCACGCGGTTGAAGTGGCGCTCCAGTCCCCACTTAGCTTGGGCGTATCAAAGTGCTCGACGTAGGGTTTGACAATTGGCGCGAACTCGCTCGGCAATGCGCTTGCGTCGCCTGGGAGGTTCTGGGCGGTTATGCTTGCCACTGGGGGGCTCTTAGTACCGGTGCTTGCCACGGGCCTTTCCGCTATCGGGTGAACTCGAGGCCTCTTAAACGAGAGATCACTCGGGCGGTAAGCCAAGTCATTGTCCGACGTCCTATCGCCCTGTGGAGCAGGCTCACTTGGAACGCACATGAGGGTCCCCATTGCGGTCAGCAGGGTTAGGAAATAGTAGACCTTTGGCACGGGATCTCATGCTACCACAGTCACTCTGATTCCTGAGCCTCGGAGCTTGTCGGTTACCGAGCCACGTAATCAAACTAGCCAGGTACGCCGCCTCGAATCCGAGTCGCGACGGACGTCGGGCCCCATGGCCGTGTATAGAATCTTGAGTCCAAGCATGTTCCCGTCGCTGCTTCGTATTCCAATCGTTCCCGCGATGCCGCGACTGCTCATGCTGCTGGCATTCTTTGTCCTGCTGTTGGTAGCAGTGTTAGGTGTGCTCGTTCGAGCCACCAAGAGGTCCATGTTCGGACTAGCCGGCGCCACCACAGTGCTTGGCGCACTCTTAATCGGGCGTGTTGATGTGCGGCAATCGGTGACGATTCAGTTGTCGGCTTTTGGAACGTGCCTTTGCTTAGCGATTGCGCTCAGTTGTTGGTTGCTGCTCAGAACTGGCAGCAATAGTCCTGCACCCCCTGCCATGGTTGCAATTCGGATCTGCTACGTTTTGCTTGGTGGTCTGCTTGGCGCGCGCATCGGCTACTGGTTGCTAATCGACGGCGTTTCGACAAGCTGGCGCGATATCATCAATTTCCGGAGCGGTGGGCTCTTTGGGTTCGGTGCCTACCTGGGAGGTCTACTTGCCTCACTCTGCACCATTCGGCGGGATCAACGGGCCTTCGCCGGTTGGTTGGATCACTTGGCTCTGCCTCTGCTCCTCGCCATCGGGATTACTCGCATCGGGTGCTACCTCGAAGGCTGTGACTTTGGTCGTCCGCTTCGTCCTGGGGCGCACCCTCTGCTCGCCGCACTCGGCACATTCCCTCGGTGGCCACAAAGCCCTAGTGATCACTACTTGGGCTCGCCTGCTTGGATCAACCACGTGTCGCACTGGGGACTATCGCCCGATGCGACAGCATCGCTGCCCGTGCACCCAGTGCAACTCTATGAAGCAGCGTTCACGTTTGGATTACTGCTCGTTGGATTGGCCTATAGAAAGCGGCAACGGCCTGCAGGTGTGCTGTTCCTCTACACGGTCATGGCGTATGGTTTTGGCTACTTCCTGCTTGGCTTCCTGCGCGGGGACCTGACGCGATCAGTCGTGCTAATAAGCAATCGGTTGCACTGGACCATCCCGTTTGGCTCGCATGAACAATGGGCGGCGCTGTGTGCGTGCGCCTTGTCGTTGCTCGTGTGCAGGAGCTGGAGGCATGAGCAGGCATTCTGGACACAGTTTCGCCCGCTTTTCCGCGCAGCAAAAGCCAGATTCAGTCCGTAAAGGACCGGCTACTCCGTGCCTTCTCTCCCCAATATTGGTCTTTGCGAGACTCACTAATCTGGACTTCGGTCGGCAAGCCGCGGCGTCTATGCGGGGTAATGCAATCCGGCCGTTGCGGGGAAGCGATCCGACGTTGACGCCAATTCGACGCTCAGAGTACTTTTCATGGGGTCTGAACCGCAACCTGCGCGTTGCACCCACTTGGATAGGGAGCCACCTCATGCATCGATCTGCAAGCAAGTTCATTGGATTCAGCCTCTTGACGGCTTTTGCCGCCGCAGGTTGCGGAGGCAGCGACAAGCAAAATCCGCAGACTGCCAACAACATGCAATATCCGCAGCAGGGTTATCAGCAGCAGGGCTATCAGCAGCAACAGCAGTACCCGCAGCAGCAACAGCAGTACCCGCAGCAGCAACAACAGTACCCGCAGCAGCAACAACAGTACCCGCAGCAGCAACAGCAGTACCCGCAACAGGGACAGGCAACGACGGCCCCGGCTACGACCGCCCCGACGCAAACGACGGCTCCTGCCGCGCAGGGTCCGACGGCCCAGCCAGTTGATGCATCAATGGCTGCTGCCTTGCATCCGGTACTTCAGCAGCTAGGCAAGACACAGGCGCCTCCAGGAGCAAAGGCTCTTGGCGCCCTGATCGTCGCCAACTTTGCCCAGGGTCAGACATTCGAGCAGAGCATTCAGCTTCAAGCCAACAAGTGCTACACAATCGTTGCCGCGGGTGCCCCGGGTGTCAACGAGGTGAACATCAAGCTGATGCCGCCGGTCTTTCCGACCACGCTTGCCCAAGACAACTCCACCGGACCACAAGCAACCCTCGGGCAGACCCCCTCCTGCTGGAAGAACGGGCCTCTCCCGGTGCCCATGCGAGTGATCTTCGAGGTTCCCTCTGGTCAAGGCGTCGTGGCCGCTCAGATTTACGAGAAGTAGGCAGCGCTCAGGGCTTGCCCATCGAATAATGTCGCTTGCGACTTCTGCCTGAAGCCGTAGGCGACATGCGGTATTAATGCGACCGACGGTACTTCACGCTGTACTCTCTCTCGTCCTCGTTACGTGTGGGCTGGGTTCGGTTTGCTGCCACAAGAAGGCCGAACCCGGTAAAGCCACAACGACGCCCAATCGAAATGCAAAGCGTCTCGCTGCGCTCGAGGCGGCTGAACTCAATCGCGATGCACTCGTGATTACCGTCGACGATCTGACGAGTCGTGACGTTGATGTGCGCCGGCGCTCTATGCAGGCTCTGGCTAGGATCGGCGGTTCCACAGCACGCTCGGCACTGGAGCGCGGGCTCGCCGACGAGGACGGTCAGGTCGTAGCGTGGGCCGCATTTGGACTGGCTCGTTCGTGTGATCAAGACGCCGAAAAGGCCGTGGCGCAGTTGGCCCTACGCGGCACCTCGTGGGCAGTTACCGAGCAAACTCCCAGCCCCGAGGGGCGATTTGCCGTAGACCCTCTATCGTCGATTCCCGACGCGATCGGGCGTTGCGGAACGCCACTTGCGGAAACCACGATTGCGAATTGGTTGCGGTTGGGAGGGTACCTGGCAGAACGATCGGCATTGGCACTTGGCTCCATTGCAGCCAAGCATCATCGTCTGGAGACTACGACGCTGGTTGCCCTGCTGGACGCAGCCAATCAAAAGGAAAGCCCACCACAGGCCGCATTGTATCCGTTCACACGGCTAGCGGC
>CAZCNI010000005.1:8599-15238 GCA_964499765.1 uncultured Polyangiaceae bacterium | reverse complement strand
TCGGAGTTGTCCTGAGGCACGTTGGGTCGTCACGCGGGTGGGCTTGGGTCTCGAGATCAATGGGTGGGCTCGTGCCGCCACAACATAAAAATGGCCAAGTGCCGCCGAGATAGTTCTTCGGGCATTCGCAGGCGAATCAGTGCGATCAACTCGAGCGCGTTCGGGTACTCCCGTTGCGTGAACCGACAACACTGAGTGGCTCGATTAGTGGTCAGTCTTCCAATCTGTGGGCTGCTGCTGCCACGGCACTTTCCACAGGTAGATTTTGTGCATAGCGGTCGACACTTGCTCGTCCGTGCCGGGAGGTCCGTCGCGTGGCCCCCGCATTTGCACGACTTTCGCGGGCCTAGCGCCAGGTATCTCGAATTCGTGCGCGACAATCCGCGACCCTGGACGGAGTTTCTTGAATTGGGGGACGAGTCGCAGATTGAACCTGGGTGTTATATAGAGAAAGATTACGTTTGCCGGCGAGAGATCTAGGGTGAAGATGTCTGCCTGCTCTATGTGCACGAGGTTCTCGACTCCATGGCGGCGCACGTTCTCTCGTGCTTCTGCGACGAGGCGTGGATCGATATCAAAACCAATACCACTCGCACCATAGCGCACTGCGGCAGTGACGAGACTTCGAGCATCCCCACATCCCAGATCGTATACGACGTCGGACACCTTGACGCGGGCGATCTCTAGCATCTTATCAACGACTGGCTGTGGCGTTGCCCAATAGTCAACGTCAGGCATGACTGCAGCAAACACAGGTGGGGTTGCAACGTCCGCTTCAGCAACTGCGACGGTGGCAGATGGTTCCGGGGATTTGCTTGCGGTTGCCGGCAGCACATTTCCTGTGGCGCTCGCCTTCGCAGGTGCGACGGTAGCCGTAGCGTCGGCTCTCGCGACAGTCGACCCCGGAGAGCCCGCCGTGCGCACCAGGGAGCAAGCAGCAAAAATCACGTTCAGGCCCGCATAAACGCACAGCGTTTTGTGCAAAGCCCAGCTCTTGCCCATTGATCGGCGTCCTATAGCTGCCGTACCACCATTCGGCATGGTGCTGTGCGCCGAACCCAGGAGTTTCCGGAGGGGGGTACACGAACCTTGGAGGAACCTCGGACGAACCTCAGACTTACAGTGGACGAGGCATAGGCTTCGGAGTGCGCTTGGGAAGGTTTGGGACGGGAGACTCAATCTAGACGAGCAGTGATTCAAGGCTTCTCGGTGTTCGGGCTCCCTGAGTCCGTCTCCAGAATAATGAACTGCACGCGACGATTGTTCTGCCTGCCTTCGGTGGTTTCGTTGGTGTCGATGGGTTTGTCCTGACCGAAGCCGACGGATTCCAAACGACTAGCCTCAACGCCAGCGTTAATGAGCCATTGCTTCACAGTGGCCGCGCGGTTACGGCTCAAAATCTGATTGTAGGGTCTGGCACCACGGTTATCCGTATGCCCCTGAACCTGAACACGTTTGATGTCCGCGTGCGCCTTCAAGGTGTCAGCGACTGCCTTGAGCACGTCATTGCTCACCGCTCTTAGGGTCGCCTTGTTGTTGTCGAATTCGATGCGCTCGAGGATCTTGACTTCGCCGGCCACCACGATGACTTTGGGGCAACCGTTCTTCTTGGGATCGTCACTGGCCGGACCCGGATCATTCACGCAAGCGTCCAGATCATCCGTGATGCCGTCGCCGTCCGTGTCCTTGGGTTTCGGGCAACCATTCTTCTTCGGATCATCCGAAGGCTCGCCGGCCTCGTCCGGGCACGCATCGTCATCGTCGAGAATCTTGTCGCCATCGCGGTCTTTGGGTGCCGGACAACCATTGAGCTTTGGATCCTTCGAGGCTACGCCGACTTCGTCCGGGCAAGCGTCGTCGTCGTCGAGAATGCCATCACCATCGCGATCCTTGGGCTTCGGGCAACCGTTGAGCTTGGGATCGTCGTTAGCTTCTCCAGGCGTGTCCGGGCAGGCATCCACCGCGTCACCGATGCCGTCGCCATCGCGGTCGGTGATTGGAGCGGGCGCTGGCGCGGGCTTTTTGGGTTCTGGGAACCACACGAGCGACGCGAGTGCGCGCCATTCGGGCGCGCCCAGTCCCCGAGTAAGGCCGGGGCCAAAGCCTCCACCCAACTGAACATCACCGACACGCGCATGCGCACCAAATAGCAATTCTGCCGGAGTCGAGGTGCGCTTAAGGAAACCGTTGCCCGAGTCACTAACGACTGTTGAAGTTGAGAGTTCCGGACCAACGAGGATGCGCTTGTCTGCAAACCGCAGGCCTGCCGATGCTGCTAGCAGCAACTCGCTGCCAAAGGGCGAGCCGGCGAAATTGTCGGACTGAAATCTGCCATTGAGGCCCACCAACGTGGCGTAGGCAAATGGGCCAATATCTCCTGCAACCAACCAGTGCGGAACTAGACGAGCCTTTCCGTCGCTTGCATAGGCTGCGCGCGAACCCGTTGGCAGATAAGCCTGCAAACCAAGTGCTGTTGTAAAGGCCCCGCCATACTCGCCCAGAAGCCGCACGTCTGCCGAGAGGCGAAGGTCACCGATGGCAGCACCGGTCTTGTTCGAATACAAAACGCCATCCAGTGTGCCGGCGCTGCCATTGTTGACGGCAAGCACCGGCAAACTAGCTGCCAGCCGCAGCCGGTCGGCGATGATCACTGCGCCACCGAGGTGCAAGTTGAGTTGATCCCTTACCACTGCGTGTGCGGGTTGACCATCGGACCTATAAATGACGAGTGGACGATGTGCCCAGTCTCCGACGATGCCGAGCGCCAGGCGCCCGCTGCCGCGCATATCGAGTGAATCTGTCACGAACCAATCGCTGCCGCGCTCCGATGGCTGATAGCGCTCGACGGCAAATCCGTTTGCGGTTTGTGCCCCGGCCAGCGCCGTTACGGCCGAAGCCGCCAGAAAAGCGGACAGTCCTCGTGTAAATTGCTTGGTCACTTTAGTCCTCACCCTTGAAAATCCGTTGTCTGTTTCGACTCTGTGAAGTGTCCGACTGAGGGCTTAGCAGTGGCTCATGAAGTTCCAGCTAAGCCCCATCCATGAGTCGTTCAGTGTGCGCGCCGCCTTCGCCAGAACAACAAGCCTCCGGCAATCAGCGTTAGCCAGGTGCCGGTTGGATGCCGCGACCCAACCACGCCACACGAGCAACCCCCTCCTTCGATGGAGGTGTTGGTGTTCTGCGCGCCGACGCTCGTCTCGAGTGTTGAAACTGTGGTTGATTGTCCAACTGTAGTTCCGCTTCCACCCGTGGGTACGCTGGCGTCACTCTCTGCACCGCCCGTGGCGGCTATGCCGCCGGTTGCAAGGGCGCCGCCGAGCGAGCTGTCGCCACCGGTTGCGCGTGCGCCGCCCGTGACGGCTGCACCACCGTTTGCACGCGCACCGCCGGTTGCTGTCGCCCCACCGATTGCAAGCGCGCCGCCGAGGGAGCTACCGCCGCCGGTTGCGCGTGCGCCGCCGAGCGAGCTATCGCCGCCGGTTGCAGGTGCGCCGCCGAGCGAGCTATCGCCGCCGGTTGCAAGGGCGCCGCCGAGCGAGCTATCGCCACCGGTTGCAGGTGCGCCGCCGAGCGAGCTGATGCCACCCGTCGATGGCGTGCTGCCGATTGAGGAAGCGCCGCCCAATCCCCCAACCACGCTGCACGTGCCGATGGTTTCATTGCTGGAGCTGCACTGCTGGCCGTCGGGGCATCCGTTGCCGTTCGTGCCCCGACATCCCGCAATGCACACGTGCGTGCTATCGCAAACAAATCCACTTGTGATGGTGCCACATTCTGCATCCGCGAAGCATTGGGCCGTATCGTCAGCCGCGTAGTTCGGATTGCGCTCATCTGCATCCACGCGGCCGTCATGATTGCGATCTTCCGTGCCATCAAGCATCCCGCCGTGGTCCGTATCCGCTACCAACGCAAAGGTGCGCGTTTGCCCGCCGTCGGCGTCGGCAATGCAGTGCCCGGCGCTGACGTTCGTACCCGGATCAGAGCATCCGAGACCCATTTCCGTACCGTCGAACAGTCCGTCATTGTCGCTGTCGGGATCGAGTACGTCAATTAGGCCATCGCGATCGACGTCGTCGCTGGGATTGGCTTCGGCCCCATCCACGACGCCATCGTCGTCCGAATCGCGATCATTGGGATTGCTGTGCAGAGTTGCTTCCAGAGCGTCGGAAAGACCGTCCTTGTCGGTATCTACGACCGTGCTGTCATCGCTGCCTAGGTTTGGATCGGTCTCGCCAGGGTCCACCATGCCGTTGAGATTGCTGTCTTCCGACCCATCGGAAACTCCGCCGTCATCCGTGTCCCATTTCGTTGGATTCGTCTTGGTAACACCTAGATCGGCGTCCGGTATACATCGCTTGGCCGCTAAATCAGTGTCGGGATTGCTGCAGCCAAAACCCATTTCCGTGCCGTCGAACAGCCCGTCATTATCGCTGTCTGGATCAAGTGCGTTGATGAGTCCGTCGCCGTCGGAGTCCTCGCCTGGATTGATTTCACTTCCGTCGGGTACGCCGTCGTCGTCGCTGTCGGCATCGTGCGGGTTTGTACCAATGGCTATTTCCGTCAGATCCGTTAGGCCGTCGCCGTCACTGTCAACGCACGCTGCTTCTCCGCCCGGGCATTCGCATACCTGAGTTGTCGCGTTGCATTCCGGTGCAGTGGCGCTCGTGCATTGGGCGCTTGTAATACAACCAACGCACACATGTGGGCTCGCCGAGGTATTGCAATATGGGGTCGGACTCGCGCAATCCGTATCGGTTCCGCACTTGTCAACTACGGTAACCGTGGGGGGCGTACCATTGTCAGCACCGTTTCCGTCTGTTGGAAAGGTGCCGGTTGGAGCCCCGAGTTTTCCGTCGGCTGTTATGATGGCTTGATTTTCGATCGTACCCGACGCATCCGCGTTGAGCGTCACAAGGAAACTAAGTGTGATCGTTTCACCCACTGCCATAGACCCGCCTTGGGTGGCAGTGGCTCCGGTGCCCAGACGCACCGTCAAGGTGCTAGTCGAGTTACTATAGGCGGCCACAAAGGTGGCCGAAGCCGGAGAAACGAGCGCGAGCGATCCAGGTACGTACGTAACCTGAGGCGGCATAACGTCCGTCATCACGGTGTTGATGGAAGCGTCGTTGCCGGTGTTCGTTATGGTGACTGTGTACTTGAGCTCGCTGCCGGGTAGCAAAGGGCCGCTCGCGACCTTGCTTACTGTCTTGCCCGATGTCGTAAAGTCAGGCTTGAACGTTGAAATGGACGTCACGAATGCGCCCAGGACGTAGCGGTCTTCGGTCGAGCTTGCCCCAACCGTCGCGCTAGTATCGCCCTTTTTTACCTGAGCTGTCACATTGACCACGTCGATGTCGATACCCCCCATGCTGCGTGCCGTTCCAGCAAGCCTTGGAAGGTCGCCCACCTGGCTCGCAGCCACGCCCAGGTTCGAATAGGTGCCGTTGAAGAAGTTGTTTACAGGATTGAGAGCATCGCTCAATGCGGTTCCGTTGAATGAAAACTGATCACCCGTGGATTGGTCGTCGCCCTCGTAGGCCAAAACGCCGAGCTTCGCCGTAAAGCCAGATTGCGGAACCAGGAACCCGCTCAACGTGGTGGAGACCGAGACACCCGGGCCCACTCGATCGAAACCGTCGAAGAGCGCTAGATTTCGCGGCGTGTCGCCGTCATGCTGGTAGAACACTACGACAGCCCAGCCAGCCATCGTATACTCATCATTGTATGTGCTTAGATTATTGTACGAACTCACTCCGCTTACGCGAAAGGCACCAGCACCGGCGCTAACGAGTAAACTGGTTATGTCCGCGGTGCTTTGGTACCAAGACTCGTTGGTAGTTCCTGGTACAAGCGCTGTCCAGCTATCGTCGGCGGTAACGGCTTGTGTATAGGTTGTACCAGGACGTTCAATCAACGCTGCGGTGTCGGCGGCAACGTTGCCTGATTGGTACGCTGCCCAGTAGAGCCTTGCGTAGGTAATACTCGCGCCTGTGGGCAAGACGAGCATGGCCGTACTTCGAGCGTTGGCCATCGTAGTGGCGGTAGACGCCTGGGCTTGACCGGCACCCGGTTGATCCGAGGCCCAATAGACATCAATGGCGGAATCAGCCGTGGTGCCATTCTGGACTCCGGTGCAATTGGCCGTTCCAACCAGGGGCGAAGGAACGCCGGGACCGCAATCCCACCCGAGCGTGTTGCCAAAGAGGACGAAGTCGCCGTTCTGATCGACCTGCTTTCGCAAGGCCGGAGCACTCCAACCGCAGGCTGCCCAAGTGATGGCAAGTAGGCTAACTCGCGTGCCTAGTCTCAATGTTCGATAGCTCGTCATAGTGACTCCAACGTGAGAACCGATAGCGACCGTTCTATAGCGAGCGGAGGCATCCAAACCGCCCAATTTTCAACCCAATCGCTCGGACTCAAATCACTACCGGTGCCACAGCCGCTCGGTTCCTGTAAAGCAAAAAAGACTCACGATCCTCTGGCGCTCAGTAAGGGTCACGGGCCCGATATACCCGAAGTACGCTACTTGGTTACCTATACCCTGGTGTGTGTCGCAGCGACATTGTCAACACCATAGCCTGCCATGTATGGCTATTCTGTCGAGTGTTCAGAAGAGCTGGCCGGCGCTAACTGAATTGA
>CAZCNI010000005.1:0-8499 GCA_964499765.1 uncultured Polyangiaceae bacterium | reverse complement strand
TGTATGGCTATTCTGTCGAGTGTTCAGAAGAGCTGGCCGGCGCTAACTGAATTGACGGTTACCAAACCACTTTTCCCGTTACGTGCGGAGGACTTGAATCGACCAGTACGTTCGGAATCTTGGCGGTCTGTTTTCGTCCGGCGACATCTTCCACTTGTACGCGGATCTCATTTGGCCCATCAACGAGAGCGACGGAGCTCTTGAACTGGCCTAACTCATCGGGTGCGACCACGGTGGTTCCTACCGTGACAACGGCACCAGGCGACGTTTCACCCGTGACTTGGACTTGGCGTGCGCGTAGGCGCGAGGGTGGCGGTCTCCCCAGTTTGAGCAATAGCGAACTCGGTAGCTTCGTAGGGGCGGAAGGAGCATCGTTGTCGGCTACAAAGGTCTGCTCGCCTTGCTGAAGTGTAACGCTTCTTCCCGCACCAGTGACGGTCACCGTTCCTTGCTCTGCGGCAAAAGCTGCAGGAGTGCTGCTGCGTTTTAGTACGCCAAAGCGTCCGGCGCTGGTCTCCGCCTGGCTGTTGTTACCCTGAACTTGTACGCGGAACCGGAACCCTTCCGCAGCGCGAACCTCGGAAACGACACGTCCGTCCTGAAGCAGAACACGCGACAGGGTTTCGGATAGCTGCGCGACATTGATGCCGGTGTCGTCGGCCAATTCTACGGTGACTTGCGAGCCCAGTTGGAGACGTGCACGAGAGGACGGGCCCGTGCGGACCTCGTTGTCCGTGCCCACGGTTTCTCCAATGCCGAGCGGCCGCCAACTGCCCCCAGGGGTTCGGTGCTCGACGGTGCCTTCTACCTCGAGAGTCGTTGCCAGAGTCGCTACGCGTTTGGAGTTCGCTGCGTTGGCACTGTTGGTCGTGCCGTGGCCAGGCGGCGATCCCGCATCTTTGGGCGGAGCCATAAACAGGCGTTCAACAGCCAGGCCCAGTGTAACGAGAATGCAGGCAAGAAGCAGTGCCGTCAATGCACGATGAGCCATCGTGTGCGTAGCTCCCGTCATGGTACACGGCTTTCCGCCGCCGGCAGTTGCATGTACACTGTGACTCCCGCGGCCTCGTTGGCCTCAGCCCAGAGCTTCCCACTATGTTCCTCGACGATTCGCCGCGCAATCGTAAGGCCTAGTCCAGGACCTGAGTCAGCGCGAAGGGTCACGAAAGGCTCAAAGATATTGTCGAGTTCTCGCTTCGGTATCCCAACGCCATCATCGGAGACCGTGATGGAGACCATGTGTCGTTCCACGAACTTGGTTTGGACGAGAATGCGGCTCTTGCGCCCGTGATGCCCGGGAGGCTCGCCATCTGTTGGTGGGGCACTGTTCGTACCCGCGTGACTGACCGCAGAACAAGCTGCAACGGCGTTGGTTAGCACTTGGAGCAGAGCCTGCTCTAGTTGAGTGAAATTGCCAAGCACCGACGGTATAGTACCGGTACTCAGTCTGACGACCTGGATGTCCGCGTCTGCTGCATCCAGCGTCTGCCCGAGAAGCCCTAACGTCGAGGTTACCAGATCCTGGACCGCTACCGGACGCAACTGCGACCGGGGTTGACGCTGTCCAAGCGCTTGAACACGCTTGATGAGTTCGCGAATGCGCTTGGCACCCGCTTCGGCATTGGCGAACAGATGAGCCTCTTGTGCTCTTTCCGGATCGGCACGTGCCCGCGTGGCAAGGAGCTGGATGGCTCCAAGGATTCCGGTGAGTGGGTCATTAACTTCGGCGGCGACGCCCGCCGTGAGCCTCGCCACGGCAGCTGCTTTTTCGGCTTGGAGCAGGTGGTGGTGATATTGTTCAATGGCAAACGTGCGCTCCTGAACTCTTTGCTGCAGTACGGAATTCCATTCTCGAATCTCGGAGTCACGCGTAGCGAGTTCGACCGCCATGTGGTTGAAGGCCTGACTCAACCGACCAAACTCGTCCTTGTCAGGCAATTCGAACCGATGTCCCAAGTTGCCCTGGGCTAGCTCGTGAGCGCCAACGACAAGACGCTGCACAGGTTCAGAAATTCCTTTTGCCAAGATCAGACCCGATGATAGCGCGATCGCGACACTGATCAGAATCCAGAGAATAGCCTGTCGCCGCATACTGCGACTTGACGCATAGGCTATTGCAACGGGCTGCTCTGCAACGATGTGCCAACCGTACGGCAAGGTCACGTCAGCGCCCAGCACATACTGCCCATTGCGAGCGGTGTAGGTGTGTACAGCTGGCGCTGACTTAGTCGGATGCCAAGGCTCTGCGCGCATGGGTGAGAGCGGGCCAAATTGGGGCGTGGCACACACGCTGCGCCGGGCCGAGTCGACCACCAGTAGCTCGATGCCTTCGGGCCTGGGCCCCGGTCTACACACAGCTCGCAGCGACACTCCAACGCTAATGGTGGCGGTGGTCTGCTCGGGTTTGAGACTGACAATAGGGATGCTCATAGGCAAGATGGGGTCCCGATCAGTCGAGAGCAGGAACGGTTCTCCATAGCTAATGGCAGCTGTGTCGGCTGCCTGCTTTGGAAGATGGCCAAGCATGTCAGCAACGATTTGGCCCGGTGCCGCCAAGTGACCGGGTTCCTCAACCGACGATGCTTCCGTCAGGTATGCGGGCTGCGTCACGAGCTTGCGTTTGGCATCCAGCAACATGATCACGACTATGTCTTCATCGGCACGGTACAAAAGCCAGAGCGCTGCTTGCCGCTCGTTCTCTGAGAGCTCGTTCCATGGCAACGTGCTGTTTGCGAGTCGTTGCAGATTGTCCTGCAGGTTCTTCAGCCGCGAGCCTACCCGCTGAGCTTCTTGTGACGCGGCGGCCTCGTGCAAGCTTGCGAGGTTTCGCTCGAACGCTTGTTGATGAATTCTGAGCGTGAGCCATGCTGAAACGCTGATCGGAACAAGTGCCACGAATAGCACGATGATCAAGAGCTTGAGCCTTACGCTCATGAGCAATCACCGTTGGTGAGATGCGGGAACATGATGAGCCTAGTCGCCTCCCCCATTCAGTACTTCGCACACGAGTGCGAGCACCCGTTGTTCGTCGAAGGGTTTCGGCAATACGGCTCTCTGCCCGCCGTCGTTTTTCAGTTCTAAGACTGGCGTCGTCGCATACCCAGTAACAAAAATGGACTTCAACCCGGGTTGTCGCTGGCGCAAACGCGACACGAGCTCCTCACCTGACATGCCAGGCATCAGAATATCCGTAAGTATGAGATCAACCGACCCGCCCAGTCGATCGTGTTCGGCGACGGCCTGGGCACCGCTGTCGGCAGGTACCACACGATAGCCAGCTCCTTTCAGTATGCGGCAGAGTGCACGCCTTACCGCGCCGTCGTCGTCTGTGACCAGAATGAGCTCCCCGTTCGCAGGTTGCCGGGATGGGCGATTTGAGCGGGTTTTCCAGGCCGAAGATTCCTCGGTGACTGGGAGCGTGATTCGAAATTGAGTGCCCACGCCGAGTTCAGTGGTAAGTTCGATGCGGCCTCCGGCTTGCTCAACAATGCCCTTCACCATTGCGAGGCCTAGACCGGTTCCCCGCTCCCGGTCCTTGGTGGTGAAGAAAGGGTCGAAGACTTTGTCGAGGATACTCGGATCAATGCCGAGTCCTGTGTCGCTTACCTCAATCTGGACCCGACGCGGACCGGTTGATAGCGCGATGCCGTGGGTGGCCTCTCTAGGAACGTTGCCTGTCGTAATAGTCAGTCTTCCACCGTGAGGCATGGCGTCGCGAGCATTGACGACGAGGTTAATCAGCACCTGCTCCAATTGCCCACGGTCGATGCGAATGCGCGCCAAGTCTGGTGCTAGGTCCATGATGAAGTCGATTCCGGGACCCAGTGTTCCACGCAACATGCGTTCGGTCGCGGAAACTACGGCATTGGCGTCTACCACCTCCGCCTGCACGACTTCGCGACGGCTAAAGGCGAGTAACTGCCGGGTGAGCGAGGTCGCGCTGTTGGCAGCTCGGAGGATTTGTTCCACATCGTCCAAGACCGCAAGGATGGGCTCGGTCGAATGCAGTTGTTCCAGGCTTTTTGAGACGAAATTGGCGTAGTTCAGAATTACGGACAGTAGGTTGTTGAAGTCGTGGGCCACGCCCCCGGCAAGCCGTCCAAGTGCCTCCAGTTTCTGGGACTGTCTGAGCTGCAGCTCCAGATCGTTGCGTGCCCGCTGCTCCAGTAGACGGTCCCGAATATCTCGAATGATCTCCACGACCATGTCCTGGCCGCGAACGTGGAAGCGACCAACTACGAGCTCTACGTCAATGGCCGTGCCATCGCGGCGTTGGTCGCGGCGAAAGCAAATTCCAGGGTCGAACCCGTTCTTGGAATCGGGTGCCGCTTCGGCATCCTCCTTGCCAGCAGAGAGAGGCGCGAGCAGCTCCGTAACGGGTCGTCCAAGGATCTCACTTCGCTCGTACCCGTACAGTTGAAGAGCGGCCGGATTCATGTCTTCGATGCGGAGAGTGCGTTCGTTGAAGACAACTACAGCATCGGGCGTTGCGGCAAATAACTTGCGATAGCGCTCTTCGCTTTCCACGAGGGCGTTGTGCAGCCACTTGCCCTCGCGACGAAGTCTTGCCCGCTCTTCGGCGGCTCCAATGCGCAGCGTGATCTGATTGATGTCATCGAAAGGCTTGGGCAAGTATTCGGTGGCACCGGCTTCGACGGCTTCCAGTGCTGACTCGAGCGACGGCGACGCACTCATTAGTAGAATCTCCGTGGTCGAATCTAGCGTTCTCAGTTCATGCCCTAGCTCGAGACCACTGCCGTCTGGTAACGCAGCCTCGATCAGTGCCACATCTATTGCTGGTCCATTGCTCGCTGCTTGCAATGCCGCTCTCACGGTTGACACTGCCACCAACGTTCGATTGGCGCGCGCAAGTGTCACTTCGAGAAGCTCACGCACGATGCGGTCCTTCTCGACGAGCAACACGCGGGTGGTAGACGAAGTCGCCAAGTCACCTGTGGCTACGGATCCGCCACCCAGCGGGATTACCCCCATGGCCGATTCGATCTCGTCGGCGGTGTGTGTGCTCATCGCATCGAGCGGCACGCCTGGTTGATGCGCGTTGAAAACCCGTAACATTCGACCCCGTGGGGCTGTCCGCTCGCGGCTGACTTACGTCGTGGTGGTGTCCGTCTGGCCGACGGCAAGGGGAAGCCGAACGATACTTGTTCCGCCATTCGGCATTGCCGGGTTAGGTCGGAAACAATGCGTGCCGTTCGACACGTGAATTGCTCGATGACCCGACCATGAAAGTCGCTCTTGCGTGTTGAAACGTACGATTCAAGGCGTATTTCTCTCTAGCTTGGCCCTGTTTTCAGTGGCGGCCCTTGCTCAACCACGTTCAGCGCTGAAGCTGAACGGGCCTGCAGAGGCCATGGGTGATGGGGTGACACCGATTCAAGTGCAGGTGGACTTGGGGACGGGCGGGTCTGGTGAGTTGGATGCCTTGAGGGTGGACGTGAGCGCTGGACGGTTCGCGAGCAAGAAGGAACTCTCAACTGGATTGGTGGAATTGACGGTCGTGCCCCCGCGCGTGGTCGAGGAGGTTGTCCTAACCATCGCGATTCATTCGCTCCACGGATCACACGGCAAGGCACAAATCCGTTTGCTGCCAGCAATTGCGCCAGCCACAGTACGCGTCTCGAACGGCCCACTCGATCTGCAGGTGCCCTCGCGCCTAATTCTAGGTCACGATCAACAGGGGACTGTCAGTTTTCGTTCCAGTTCGCTTTCTCCCGTCACTCTCTACGCGAGTGCAGGAACAATCTCCTCACCCACGCTAGTTGCGGGTAGCAGGTATACCGCCGTCTACAGTCCCCCTGCCGAGAAACTTCCACGCGTTGTGTTAGTCGTCGCCGCTACCGAAGATGGCTCGATCGTAGACTTTGCGCCCATTCAACTCTACGGACGTCCGCTCGTTGCCACGACCAGCGAACCTCATGTGACGGTGCTCACACGAGTGGCTGGCGAAGTCTATGGCCCCTTCCAAGCGGATCGGCGCGGCCACGTCGAACTTAGGGTTTTGGCGCCGCCGGGTGTCAGTGTGGCTCAAACCGTGGCGCAGGATGCGCTCCACAATGAGCGGGCAGTTACTCTTAAGCTGGGTGTCTCTCCCGTGCACGAAGCGTTCGCCATTTGCCCGGCTGCAAGCGAGGCACTGTTCTTCTTTGCCGTTGATGCAGAGGGCTCTCCCCGCAAGAGTCTGACAATCCGGGTTGATTCAACGCTTGGAAGGTTATCTTCGCCACAGCTTACCGATGGCGGATACTACTCATCGCCGCTGACGCTTCCGCCGGATGTCACTCTAGGACAGTCCGCTAGACTTACTGCGCAAATCGAGGGTGAACCGGACTCGCGAGTGGCCTGCGACCTGGCGGTCGCAGGTGAAGCCCCTGTTCGATTGCAGTTGAGTGTGGCGCCCGACATTTGGGTAGTGGACAGCGAACGATCCCCGCGGGTTCATGTCCAAGCGATCTACGAAGGCAAGCGAACACCTCGGGCGGTGACCTTACTGGGTTCCACGGATGTCGGTGAGCTAACCCCATTCGAGCCACATGCTATCGAAAGCTCCACGGCAACCTGGATCCTTCCAGCCAATTTAGGGGGACGACGTCAAGCGAAGCTGCAAGTACAGACCGCCGGTCCTCGCCCCGTAAAGAGCGAGCTCGTCATCCAGCTCCAACCCGGTGTGCCCGCTTCGGCAAAGATTACGGCTCAACCGGGGCACTTGAAGTCGGACGGTCGCAGTGAAGCGCAACTGGTAGTCGAGGTACGCGATGCCCATGGGAACCCCGTTGATGTTGCTCCCGAGGTCGTGGCGTCAAGAGGTACTGTCTCGCGCTTCACGGCGGTGTCGAGTGGGGTTTTTGCCGCAACGTATCGCGCGCCACAGTCGTCATCATTGGCCCATGACGATGTGCGCATTCGCGTCGGCAATACCAATACGGTTGCGTCGGTTCAGGTGGATCTGACGCCTACGTCGGACCGATGGCGACTGTGGGGCACCCTCGGCTACTCCACGAACTTCGCCAAAGTTCATGGGCCCACTGCGACCGCGGGCGGAGGAGTTCGGTTGCCAGTATTGCGAGAGCGTGTGATTGTTGGCGCGGACGTTGGCTACTATGGCCGGCAAACGAGCGAGCTCGATGCGACAAGGGAAGAGGTGGTATCCATCAAAACCACCGTGGTACCGGTCACGGCACGCGCGATTTACGAGTTGAGGCTGTCCGACTTCAGTCCCTATCTGGGTGTTGGAGGAGGTATTGGCATGGTGCGCCTTGACATCTCGTCTCCTTCCACCGGCAACTTCACCCAGTGGAAGGGCCGTCCGTTACTTAGTGGTTTGGTTGGAACCTTGTGGCGACTGGGTCCGGGATCGGCGCTCGTTGAAGTAATGTATCGCGCCGTATCCGTGAATGAGCTCGCCGTTTCCGGAAACGTGGCGGGTCTTGCAACGACGGCCGGCTACCTATACGAGTTCTAAACCAAGAGTTTCATCTCGGATCCCTGCCTTGCCAACGTAGCCAGCGGACGAGCGTCACTGCAAGTTGCGATGAATGCTCACGAGCGGCTGTGGGTAGCCTGTTAGGCGAATTCGGCGGTAACCTCATTAGGGCACTGACGACACAGGCCGTTTTGTTGGCCACCGCTGGAACTACTGGCGCAACGATTGGTGCCAACACGTCCGGATCAAATACAGCTCCAGGTCAAGGCGGCAATTCGGCGAACGCCGCAGTCGGGGGCGCCAATCAGAATTCCACAGCGGCAGCGGGCGATAAAGGCGGATGCAGTTGCAGAACTACAAGGCGCTCGTCAAGTGGAACAGTGGGGGCCGGCCTCTTGGCGCTAGGTGCTGTATTGCTCGGGCGTTTCCGCCGACGCCGCGGGTGAACAACAAAAGGCTTGCCGAAGCCGCGAAGTTATTGGGGTTCTTTGGTACTCCAAACATCTATGTCGAACACTAGGTTGGGACAAAGCTAGTACGAATTGGGAAAGCGAGAGCCCTTGGGCAGTAGTCGTGCTATAGCTAGTATCGCTCGTGCGCGACGCTGTCGGAGCTATTGGTAACAGCGACGTTGCACTTCACTAGCCATGTTGGTTCTGAAATCTCAGAACCAGCGTGCGGGCCCACTAACTGCGATTCCTGGGAGATTACATGACCCTAGCGACTGACGACATCCTTGTACCCTCAATCTTTGCTCACGCTACACGACAGGATTGGGGAGTCGGTGTCCTTGCTTGGGAAGATGGCGGCAAACGAGGCTACCTGTTCGCAGATGGGGAGGAGCGCACCCTGGCCAGCGGCTTCTATGAGCTGATGGGTCGAGTGGAGCAACCGAGTCCTGAACAGAAGGCTATCTCAGTACGTCTGCAACGTATGTTGGCCGGGCGTGGGCACGCTCGTCACGTGGCAACAGAAGCTCAGGGTCCGACTTTCCACGATCAGGTTGCGCGGCTGCGCGAAACCTACCCGAATGGTCTGCAGGACTCGAAGTGGGTCGA
>CAZCNI010000004.1:0-16313 GCA_964499765.1 uncultured Polyangiaceae bacterium | reverse complement strand
CCGGTGAGTTGAGCGGCGGGGGCAACGGAATCGCCTCCAGCAACTTATTGTATTCAGTCTTGGTCTGTTCGAACTGCGCACGCTCTTTTTGCTCTAGGGTACGCAATCCGTCAAGGTTCAGCGTTTCGGCGTCAAAGAACTTGCCGGCACGTTTGGCGGAAAAATGTAAATGCGGCCCCGTTGATCTGCCCGTCGAACCTACGTAGCCAATGAGCTGCAGGCGTTTCACTTTGTCGCCCACTTTGAGTCCCTCGGCAAAGCGTGAAAGATGTGCGTAACCCGTCTCGATGTCGCCCGGGTGAGAGATTCGTACGAAATTTCCGGTTGGGCCAGCAAAGCCAACGAACGTCACGGTACCAAACGACGACGCACCGACCGGTGTTCCCATTGGCGCCCCAAAATCAGTGCCTTCATGGGGCATCACTCGCTTGAGAATCGGGTGCATCCGGTGCGGATTGAAGCGACTCGTGATGGGCGCACCCGGAATGGGTTTGCGCCACCCACCCGAATACGGTGCACGGCCAGCGCCATCGAAATAGCCGCGCGATTCAGATCCCGCGAAGTAGTAGATCCGTTCCTGCTTCTTATCGCTGGGGTAGTCGATCTCCAACGCTTCGATACCCGTGTAGCGCGCGAACTCACCGAGCGTAGTCATCTCTTGTGCGACGATGCGCAGGCGCGTACCGCGATCCAGTTCTTCGAGCGCGGCATGCCCGGACAACGCCTCGCGCAACGTGCTGATGATGGCCTTTTCAAACCCCCCTGCCAACATCGCCGCTTCCAGGCCATCGTCGCCAATCAGCGCCGAGCTCGCAACCCGCGACTGCTTGACTTGCAGATCGAGTTTCTGTACGGCGAGAAAACCGTCACTACCTTCCCGTGCTTGGAATACATCCTCGTTGCCCGTAACGTATTCGAAGGCCTTGATGCGTTTTGTCGAACGCTCGAGCAGGATGACGTAACGGTCAGATTTTGCGCAATTGGTCAGAGGTCGAACCTTTGAGAACGCGGCAATTACGCGATAGAATTGCTTGATCGGTACCCCCAGCTTCTCTACCGACTTGACCAGCGGATCGAGCCCGACCTTTCCGTCGATGATGCGCGCGTTAGCATCGCTTTCTGCATCGCGGATGCGCCATGGTCCGGGAACCTTGACGCGAGCGGGCCTCCTATCCGGCAGAGCACTCGGCAAGACAGAAACTGCTGGGGCTGCAGATTCAGCGGAAGCGCTGGCCGAGGCGACCGCAATCTTGTGCGGGCGCTTGTCGATCTGAATTGCGATGGCGATGAGCGTAGCAACGGTGCAAAGTCCCAGAAGCGTTGCGAAAACCGCGATCCAAGGGGGTGAGAGTCGGTGTCGCGGGTCAATCGCTGTCGGATGTACGGGCGGTGTCAGGCGTATCCGCTCGGTTCCGACGAGTTCTAGTTCCCGGTCGCGTTGCGCTTGTAGGTTTTCATCAACCGGCAGCGCCGATGGGAGAAGACCAAGACCGGGAACAGGGAAAGGTTCGCCGGGGCTGCGGCGCTCGGTCGGCGGCGCGCCGGCAGTCATAGTGCCGGGCGATTCATTGGAAGCCTCAGTTGGAGACTTTTCGCTTTCGACGGGCGGCACGGCCAACTCCACCTGCGGCTCTAGCTCGCCGTCTTCTCGTACCGACGGATCTACGACTCGGCCCACGTGAAGCGCCGTTTCGGACTCCCGGGTGGTACTCACCCCCCTCGGGCTAGCAGTCGAAGCATCGGAGAGCAAGCCGAGCACAGAACAGGCGGTCAGGTGGCGCACGGCATTGAAAGCATAGATGGTAGAAAATCCGCTTTTCGACCACAATCGGATGGCCATGGATGATCGTGTCAGACAGCTGCTCTTGCTCGGTCGAGAGCACTATCATCGCGGGGACTACGACAAGGCGAAGGAACTCCTGGGCCAAGTCCTCGAGAAGTCCGATCGACATGCGGATGTTCACCACATGCTGGGCATCATTGCGCACGGAGCGGGCGCGCTAGCACAAGCTGAATCGCATTTCGAAAAGGCCGTGCTGCTCAATCCGAATTACACCGAGGCACAGCTCAACCTGATCGTAACTTACAACGACCTCGGTAAGTACGACAAGGCACGCAAGCTTTACGCTCAGGTGAGAGCGCGTACGGGTACCTCGCAAGTCGATCCCTTCGTCATGGGCAGACTAGCCAACATGCACGATGAGTTGAGTCAGGCGTACGCCGACGTCGGCATGGTTGCAGAAGCGATCCGCGAACTCGAAAAGGCAGTGGCTCTATGTCCGCACTTCGCAGATCTGCAGACTCACCTTGGTGTCATGTACCGCGACACCGGAGATCAGCTGCGCGCCTCACAATGTTTTCAGGCCGCAAAGCAAGCCAATCCGCACTATGTTCCCGGCCGTCTTGCTCTGGGGACTTTGCTGCTGAGCGCGGGTGAGTCCGAGGCAGCACGCCGTGAATTCGAGACGGTGCTTGAAGTCGAACCCGAGAATCGATTGGCTCAGACTTACCTGAAATTGCTGCAGAACACACCACGGTCATCGATCCCGCCGGCCGCGAAAAATCAGTAGTGCACGAGGCGACGCTGGCTCATCGCAAGTACAAGCAGTTCGTCCACCACTTGATTGCGCGACTTCGGGGCGGGCAGCTGGAGCCTCGGCGTGCTGGCCTTAGTGTTGCCGTCGGTCTCTATATCGGCGTGCAGCCAGTGTTTGGGCTTCATCTTCCCCTCTGTCTCTTGGTATGCGTGCCACTTAGGCTCGACGCACTGGTCGCGTACGCGGCCGCCAATATCTCCAACCCGTTCTTGGCCACATTCATCGTGTTTGCCGAAGTACAGCTCGGAAGTTTGGCGCTGGACGGGAGATGCTTGCCCTTCACTATGGAGCAGGCCAAAGGCATTCATCTGGTCCATCTTGCGCTACAAGCCGCGGTTGGGGCTCAGCTACTCGGAGTCGGTTTGGCAATTCTTGGTGGGGTCGTTGCGGCGCGTGTAGCTCATTTTGCGAGAAGCAGGCGAACTCGCACGCCCAGCGCGAAGGCTGATTCCGATCGGTCCCGCGCCGTGCAGCGTACCGTGGAGCGCTACGCGAACGCAAGGGCAGCGGATCGGCACTATGTCGCCTGCAAGCTGCGCTGGGATCCGATTACGCGATTGCTTGGTGAGTTGTCAATCGATTGGGGTTCTGTCCTCGACATTGGGTGCGGCCGCGGACAGTTGGGACTTTTTCTAATTGAGCTCGAACGCATTCGATCCATGGTTGGCATCGACTGGGACGCGCACAAGATCGAGATTGCGCAGCTGGCAGCGGGCACCGATGCAACGTTCCAGGTCGGCGACCTCGCAACGGTGCAACTGGCGCCCTGCCAGACAGCATTGCTCATCGACGTTCTTCACTACCTAGCTGCGGAGGCGCAGATACAATTGCTAAAACAGATCAGCGACCAACTCGTCTCGGGAGGAATGCTTGTGGTTCGCGACGTGGACGCCCGCCCTACCTGGCGCAGCCGATTGACTCGGCTCTTCGAGGTGCTGGGCACCCGGCTCAACTTCAACCGCGGTCGTCAATTGTGCTTCCATTCGAGTGGACAACTACGCAGCCTGCTGGAGCGGCTGGGCTTCACGATTGTCGATACTATTGCGATGCCAGGTCTGACTCTCGATAATGTCCTGATCATCGCGCGCAAGGGCGAAGGCGAGGGCTGAGTTCAACTCTCATCGCTCAGTGAGGCTGCCTCGGCACAAAAAACCTCCACCAAATGCTCGAAGGCCCGCGGGACTACTTCAGGTACCGTGGGGGCGTGCCCAAGCACATCGGCAACCGTGGTCACCGGGTAATCGCTGATGCCGCAGGGTACGATCAATTGATACCACTTGAGCTCTGTACTGAGATTGAGCGCATAGCCATGCATGGTGACCCAGCGCGACAGTCGCACGCCTATGGCACCAATCTTAGCCGCGTCCTTGGCAGACTCGGGACCTGACCATTGCGCGTGAGACTGCCGATCGATCCAAAGGCCCACATGACCACTGAATAGCCCAGAACCGATCGCGAAGTCCGCCAACACGCGGCGCATGGATTCCGCAAGATCGTTGACGTAGCGACGCACGTCACACCGATCGGGTTTGAGATCGAGGATGGGGTAGCAAACCAATTGCCCTGGTGCGTGCAGCGTAATATCACCACCCCGCTCGATCGAGACCAGATCGATTCCCAGGTTCTTGAGGGCTTCAGCAGAGGCAAGGAGGTGACCCGCTTTGGTGCCCCGACCCAGGGTGATCACCGGTTCGTGTTCGACGAATAGGACCGTGTCCTCGACTTCGCCTTGCTGGCGAGCGGCAAAGAGTTCTCGTTGCAGCGCCAGAACGGGTTCGTACCTGCGACGTCCGAGAAACCGCCCATGAATGCGTCGTTTCATCAATCCTACTCCGGGACCTTGAATCCCTCGGCAGTCAACTGCTCGCGAATGTCGTTAAACTGCGAAACGAACACCTGAGCAGCATCAGGGTCAAATTGCGACCCCGCGCAACGCTCGATCTCATCAATGGTTGCTTCATGCGGCAACGCTGGACGATAGGCACGGTCACTAGTCATTGCGTCATACGTGTCGGCAATCGCGATGATTCTGGCAACAGTCGGTATGTTCTGCCCGCTGAGCCCCTGGGGGTAGCCGCGACCGTTCCAGTACTCGTGGTGCGAATAGACCCCGGGGATCACGGGTTGGAGAAATCGAATCGGGTCCAGAATATCTTTACCGTAGACAGGGTGACGTTTGAAGACTTCGTATTCTTGCGTTGTGAGCCGCCCGGGTTTGTTGAGGTTCAGAACGCACCCAATCTTGCCGATGTCGTGCATGAGCGCGGAATGTCGGACAATCAAGATGTCGTCCGATTGAAGGCCCAGACGCTGTGCCAACAATACTGCATAACGGGCAACTCGTTCCGAGTGCCCTGCCGTGTAGCGGTCCATCTTGTCGATGGTACGTGCCAAGCTCTGAATCGTTTGTTGAAAGGTGGCCTGCAGATCTTCGTAGAGCCGAGCATTCTCAACGGACGCAGCGGCGCGAGAAGCGATGATGCTTAGGAGCTTGCGTTGGCCTTCATCGAAATGCTTCGAGTGCGTCAGCGAGGCAGCCGCAATCCAGCCTAGTAAGCGTTCGCGCGCTTTAAGTGGCGCGGCGAGCAGACTCTGCACCGGTGGCTCGGACGTGGACGTGAAGTACCCCAGCGCGCGAGTGCCGTGTTCGACCAAAGGCAAGCCAGAACGGAGACGTTCACGAACACTCTCGGGATCAATACAGATGCCAGAACCGTCATGTTCCACGTGGGGCGCAACGCCCAGAGCGCGTTGAAAGAACCCACCCTTGCCGTCGTCGAGCCACGTCATCACGACGTCCGCGTGCACTTCAGCAATGACGCTGTCCGTGGCGGTCGAAATCACTTCGTCGAGCGACAAGCTCGCCGCAATGGCTTCGGTCACCTTGTACAAAGACAACGCCTCGCGCAGCCGCAGGTTCTCCGCCGCCAAGCGCCGCTTCTCGAGGCCACGCTGCACGGTGTGCATCATTTCCTCGGTCTTGAACGGCTTGAGAATGTAGTCGTAGGCGCCTTGTTTCATCGCGTCGATTGCAGTCTCGACGGTGCCGAAACCCGTCATGATGATCGTCAGCGTCTCGGGGTAGGAGGTGGAGATCTCTTTGAGCAGATCCAATCCCCCCAGCTTCGGCATCTTGAGGTCCGTAATGACCAAGTCGTAGGGAGAGTTGCGCAGTTCTTCGATGGCCGCCGAACCATCCGCTGCGGTTCGCACTGAGTAGCCTTCCAGACTAAGGAAATCAGCAAGAATGTCGCGAATGAACCGCTCGTCGTCGACGACGAGAATATTGGGCCTATCGCTGGTGCTGACTGCGGGTGGTTCCTGCATCGTGAGTCGTGCCCAAAGGAAAGATTGGCGAGCCTCAGGTCACCATAACAAGAAAACCCTCGATTGCGCACCCGTGAGTCCCCCCGCTTGCGAAGTCAGCGATTTCGGTGGCCTTTCAACGACAGCAGCCCACCTAATCGCCTAGGCTCTCTGTGCGGATCGAAGTCCCTCAAATAAGCGAAATTGAGTCCGTTGATGAGGGCGTGCGCAATCAGGGGACCGACCAAAGAGCCGGCGCAGGCATACATGGCGCCCAAGATAATCCCCATCAAGGTGGCTGAACCCATCCAGACCCACCGACTGGGTCCACCGATTTGGTGGAGGCTCCCGAACACCAGGGCTTGACCAATGAATCCCATCCAAGGCTGGAGCAGTCCGCGAAACAGGAGCTCCTCACCAAGCGCGCTGCAGATCGCCAGCAGAATTATGGCTGCATTCGACGTCTTGTACGTCAGCGGCCGCAAGTCGCAATGCAGCCGAGTGGCGCGCGGAGCCCGGCCAACGAGCGCACGGCTTGCCATGACGACCAGGCCAGCGACCGCAACACCCATCAAGCCACTGTATGTTAGCCGGGCCAGGTTCGAGTCAAACGTCAGTACTGGGTTCGGATGGGTCCACGGCGTAACCCCTCGCAAATCGGCTACGAGTAGCGCCGCCGCACCCAGTATCAAGTACGCAAACCCGACCAATGGCCAGCGCATCGGTTAGACTATGGCAAAGCGGACGATGCGAAGCAAACCACAGTAGCGCGATTGGCCGCGCAGCGGCCGGGTCCGCAGGACCCATCACTTCAGCGGAATCGCGCCACTGGAGCCGTAGGTGTGAGACAGAATCGCTCAACCACACAAGCCGATTGGTATAGAGTGGCGCCCGTGGCGCAACCGGCGGACAACCCCGAAGTCATGGAGCGTTTTCAGTCCACGCTCGACTTGGTTCCGAAAATCGCGGGGCAGCTGCTACGTAGCCTGCGCGGTACATCGGAAATGGACGACCTCGTCGGTTATGGCCAAACCGGCCTGATTGAAGCCGCTCGCCGCTTCGATCCGTCGCGTGGCGTTCCGTTTCGTGCGTATGCATCGATTCGAATCCGAGGTGCAATGATTGACGGTGTGCGAGCAATGTCGCCGTTGCCCCGCAGCATTTTCGAGCGCTTGCGGGGGCTGCAAGCCTTGCAACGCGTCACCGAAGTCGCTACTGAAGATTCATACGCAACCGGAAGCGGCACGGTGACTCCAGAGGAAGCGGACCACCTAATCGGTGAGCACCTATCCAACATGGCAACCGCAATGGCCATCGGAATGATGGCCCGGCCGGTACGCGGCCAAGGCGGCGAAGCCATCGGAGTATCGCGCTTTGAATCACCTGAAGAGGCCGCGAGCAACGCGGAATTGCGTGACATCGTAATGGGGGCAATTGCCCAATTGCCGGACAATGAAGCTAAGCTAGTGCGTCGTCACTATATCGACGGCGAGAGCTTCGAGCAGGTTGCCGATGAACTCGGCCTGAGCAAGTCTTGGGCAAGTCGCTTGCACGCACGAGCTATTTCCCGACTCTCGAAACGTCTTCGCTCCGCAAGGCAAGTTCAATAGTGGCGCGTTTACTAGTTGCAATGAGTGGCGGCGTGGACTCATCGGTCGCCGCAGCACGCCTGGTAAAAGAAGGCCATGAGGTCGTGGGCGTCACGCTGCACCTTTGGGACTACCCCGATGAGGCCTCACCAAAAGGTCGTTGCTGCGCACCGGAGGATATCCATGATGCAGCGCGCGTCGCGGCGCATCTAGGTTTTTCTCATTATGCGTTCGATCGCCGTGAAGTCTTCATGGAGCGTGTCGTGCGCCCGTTCATAAACGCCTACTTGTCGGCAACGACACCCAGCCCTTGTGTGCACTGCAACCGCCTCGTGAAGTTTGCGGAACTGCTTCGCATCGCCGAGCGACTCGGATGCTCCGCCGTAGCCACGGGGCACTACGCAAGAATCGAGACGGTCGATGGCCTCCCTCAGTTGTATCGTGGTGTTGATCAAACCAAAGACCAAAGCTACTTTCTCTTCGCGCTCGAACCCCAGCAACTATCAAGGCTGATGTTTCCGCTCGGCGGCAGCACCAAGGCCCAGGTGCGCGCCGAGGCTATCGGACTCGGTCTTCCCGGGGCTACCAAGGGTGAGAGCCAAGAACTGTGTTTCGTGCCAACGGGAGAGTACGACCAGTTTATCGAGGCACAGGCGCCCACCCGCATACGACCTGGAAGCATCATCGATCGTGACGGGCGTATCCTCGGCGCCCACCGCGGGGTGCAACAATTCACGCTCGGCCAACGCAAGAGCCTCGGTGTGGCCACGGGCCAGCGCAGCTACGTCACTGCCATCGACTCTACGACAGGAGACGTGCACCTCGGCGAAAAGTCTGACCTCACGCGCGATTGGGCTCGCCTCGATGAGGTTTGCATCGCACCCGACGTCTTCCTCCCAATCGAGGTCAGTTGTATGGTCCGCTATCGCGGCGAGTTGCATCACGCCAGCGTGAAGCGGCGCAACAGCGGCATTTACGCCGACTTCGCGGCTTCGGTGGCCCCAGTCGTCCCCGGCCAGTTCGCCGTATTTTTTCGCGACAACCGAGTCATCGGTGGTGGCAAGATAGCCGAGACCGGAAAGCATGCATCACCTTTGAACCCTATGGAGTCGCCATGAAGCGCTTGGATGTCTCTTGGCAAGCTTCCTCGATCTGGAAATCTGTCACCTCGCACCCTTGTCTTGTTTGTCTTGCCGTCGCGGCAAGCCTGGCAACGGCGTGTTCACAGGGCGTCGGTGAAGGCAGCGTCAAAAGTGATCGACTTTACATCGGCAATTGCTGGAATGGTCCCTTCGACCTAGGGCCCAATTTCTTTGGTGCCATTCCTTTTTCAAAAGACGTCATATCCATTCGTGTCCAACGCGGTGACGACAACCAAGAAGTCTCCGACGGACTCAACGTGATGGTCAATGACGTGCAGGAGATCCGCAGTTCCGCGGCGGCTCAAGACGTGGACGGTGGCATCGGCCTGGGTGAAGACATCGAAGTGGGACTGCCCCCTGGGGTGACGCCGCCGGGGATGCCGATTCGGCTCAATGAGCATCCACCGGTTGTTAGCCTTACCCTGTACCTGCAAGATACCTGTCATCTGCAGAACGGGACCATTTACTCCGTCTCGGGCACGATTAATTTTGCGAAGTTATTCAGTGGCAACGCTAATGAGACCAACAGTGATGACCGCCTGACACAGGCTTCATTCGACGCTACGTTTGCTGATCCACGCGATATGAATACTGACTACACGTTTGACGAAAACGTAACGAGTCACGTGACAGGGTGGTTCAAGTTCTACTTTCAGCGCGGACAGCCTGCGCAGCCATTCCCATGATCACGCGGGTCGATTCGCAATTGCGTGAGGACATCGAAAGTTACGCGCTCAAATATTCGTGCGAAGACTGTGCTCACTTCGAGTCAGCCTGCCGCTCATGCTCGCTCGGCTTCGTGCCAACCCCGCATCTGGCCCGCGCCGTTGAGCCCGGCGACACCATCGTATTCTGCAAAACCTTCGAGTTGTCTTGATGTCGGCATCCCACCGGCCCACTCTAAGGACATTGGTCGAACGGTCCTTGCGCGACGAGTGCCGAGTCGAGCGCGGTGAAAAAATATTATTGGCCGTGTCCGGTGGCGTGGACTCAACGGCACTCCTACATGTCATGGCGTCGCTCTCGGATTCTTTCGGCATCGAGCTTCTCGCTCACGGGGTTAACCACGGGCTTCGCAGCGAAGCGCCTGCGGAGCTGGATCAGATCGAACGCCTGGCAACGATGCTGAGTGTGCCGTTCACTCGCACCAATGTGCAGGTTCCGAAAGGCGCCAATCTCCAGGCCCGCGCGCGCAAGGAACGATTCTGTGCACTGCGGCGCAAGGCGCTGGAGCTCGGCGCTCGTTGGATCGCAACCGCACACCACGCAGATGACCGTGCAGAGACAGTCTTGATGCGATTGATGCGAGGCTCAGGTCCAGTCGGGCTCGGTGTTCTCGCACCGCAGCAGGGAGACCTAATACGCCCGTTAATCCGGGCCAGTCGGCTGGACATAGTTGCACACCTTGAGCGCCACCAGTTGCAGTACTCCGTGGACCCGTCGAATCGTGATCCTCATTATTTGCGGACACGAATTCGCATCGATATTCTGCCGCGACTGATTCACGAATCACCGGGCATTGTCAGCCACCTCAATGCGCTGGCCGACCGTATGTTGGAGCTCGCTAAAGAGAATCCCCTGAGTTCGCTGGCTCTATCAAGGGCACAGGCCGAAGAACTCAAGCATCTGCTCCGCAACCGGCTAGATATGGCTGAAATTGCGCTCGGCGAAGGCTGGGTCTTGAAACTCGAGAAGCGAAAGTTACGTAGTTCCCACTGACAGCAGCGTGGCCTGCGCGTGATTGGCCGGGCAGGAGCGTAAAGTTGGGGTCTATGTTCGCAGACTGGGTTTGTATCAAACTTAATATTTCGCCCAGAGGGGTATTTGGCGCCAATTTTCCGCCGTTAGAAGGGTGCCGCCCAACTTTGCGCCGCCGGGGGGATGCGAAACTCGCCGGAAGTGCTTAATTGATCAAATCGTCGATTTGCCGGACGCAACGCGTGGTCTTGGTCAGGTCAATTCGATTCCTCCCACAATTTGGCTTGAGACTTTGAGGTAGCACGTGAAGCAGCCGCACAAAACATTCATCGTGTGGGGTGTTCTCATCCTTGCAATATTCGCGATCTGGCAAGTTCTCAATCCAGAGGCGAATCAGCGCCAACCCATGCCATTCAGTGACTTCATGGCCATGGTTCGAGCGCCCACGGAGAAGCCTCGCGTGGAGGAGGTGGACGTCCGCGATCGCGAGTATACTTTCCGGTTCCGTGATCAGAAGGGCCAAATAGAAAAAGGTGTCACGGTCGGTCCAGAAGGCGGCGATAGTGACACGGTTCTGGCAGAGTTGCTGAAGCACAACATCAAAGTCACGTTCCACAAGGAGGAAGGGAGTTCGGTCTGGACACCCCTCGAGACCATCGCGCTACCGATGGTTTTCCTCCCTGTGATGTTCTACCTGTTCATGCGGCAACTTCAGTCCGGAGGCGGCAAAGCCATGAGCTTCGGAAAAAGTCGCGCGCGCCTCTTGAGCGAAACTCAAAATAAGGTCACGTTCGCAGATGTTGCCGGTATTGATGAGGCCAAAGACGAGGTCGAAGAGATCATCGCATTTCTGAAGGATCCGAAGAAATTTCAGCGCCTAGGTGGTCGTATACCAAAGGGTGTCTTGATGATGGGGCCACCTGGAACCGGCAAGACATTGCTTGCGCGCGCCATCGCGGGAGAAGCGGGCGTGGCATTCTTCAGCATCTCGGGCTCGGACTTCGTGGAAATGTTCGTTGGCGTGGGCGCCAGCCGCGTCCGTGATCTCTTCGAGCAAGGCAAGAAACACGCGCCCTGTATCATCTTCATCGACGAAATCGACGCAGTGGGTCGTCATCGCGGGGCCGGGCTCGGTGGTGGTCACGACGAACGCGAGCAAACCCTGAACCAGTTGTTGGTCGAAATGGATGGGTTCGAGTCCAACGAAGGCGTCATCATCATTGCAGCCACTAATCGCCCTGATGTTCTTGACCCAGCAATCTTGCGCCCCGGTCGATTCGACCGCCGCATCACCGTGCCGCGACCAGACATTCGCGGGCGAGAAGGCATCCTCGCCGTCCATACGAAGAGAGTTCCGCTCGACAAGGACGTAGATCTGCACCTCTTGGCAGCAGGCACCCCAGGGTTCGTGGGTGCCGACATCGAGAACCTCGTCAATGAGGCAGCTCTTCTAGCAGCAAGGCAAGACAAGGAACGCGTCACCCAAGAAGACTTTGAACTCGCAAAAGACAAGGTCATCATGGGAACCGAACGTCGCTCAATGGTAATGAGCGACGAAGAGCGCAGAGTTTCTGCATGGCACGAATCAGGTCACGCAATTGTGGGCAAGCTCGTGGAGGGAAACGATGCGGTGCACAAGGTGAGCATCATTCCCCGCGGAGCAGCCCTGGGTGTCACCATGTCACTGCCCACGGAAGACCGCCATCTGATGACACGCCAGCAGGCGCTCGCTCGCATCGCCATGGCACTGGGCGGACGCGTAGCGGAGGAACAAGTTTTTGGAGAAATCACGACGGGTGCACAAGACGACATCAAGCGGGCCACTCGTATTGCGCGCGCGATGATTTGCGAACTGGGCATGAGCGATCAGATGGGACCCGTAGCGTATGGCGACCATGACGAGAATGTGTTTCTGGGGCGAGAGTTCGCGTCGAAACGCGATGACTACTCCGAGGAGACGGCTCGTGAAATCGACGTAGAGATCAAGAGTATCGTCGAGACGCAGTACAATCGTGTTCGGGAAGTCATTCGTGGTCATCGCGACCAGTTGGATCGCCTGGCCAAAGCTCTACTGGATCGCGAAACCCTAGATTCAGAAGAGATTGACGCTGCCCTGGACGGTCGCGATTTGCCGGAGCGCCAGCGGACGGTGATCCCCACCTGGAGCGAGAAGCAAAAAGCAAACGTCGACAAGCGTCGACCTGCCAGCATTTTCGGAAATCCGAAGCCAGCAACCGGTTGAGCTCGAATGATAATGGCCTTGGGGCCTTATTCGGCGCGGAGCGCGCGCCGTACCTAGGTGTTGTTGCAGACAAGGCCCAAGAATTTTGTTTTTTGCGTCATCTTATTGACGGTAGTCCCCTGCCTGTGCGGGTGGGCGACCTTGAGACATTCGGGGGGTTCGGCACCACGACCGCCGCCCGATTCAGCCAGTACCCAATCCTGCAACACTCGCTGTCAGCAAGAGCAAACTGACTGTGCCCTCAAGTGCGACCAAGACGCTGACTGCATACGCGGCTGTAGCGCCACTGCACAAGAATGTGTCAATCAATGCATCCGCGGGGGCCGTGATGCTGGGTGAGGCATACCCCAGCCCGGGGTGCCGATTTTAGGGGGGCCTTCAGGCAAGTTGACGTTGGGCCGTTTAGATATGAGATGGCTCAGCTCGATCCACCTGGAAATAGTTCTCAGTCTGCGCAGTCCGGCAAGGTTGCCCAAGCTAACTTGGCGAGGCAAGCAATACTCAATGCCGAACTGAAAACCGTTGGCTATGAACTGCTGTTTCGCGATGGTGCCACCAACACCGCGATCTTTGAAGACGGCACTCGAGCCACCTCAACCGTTCTCACCAATGCGCTCGCGGAATTCGGACTCGATGCGGTCGTTGGAAACTTCCCCGCGTGGATTAATTTTCAGGCGCAGTACCTCCTAGATGAATTGCCGATACCGATTGCACCCAAAGCACTCGTGATTGAACTGCTAGAAGATGTCGAGCCCAGTGATGACCTAATTCAAAGACTGCGTACACTTGCAAAACAGGGCTACCGGATTGCTCTCGATGACTTTAGGTACCGCCCCGACCTAGTAGGCCTTGTCGAGGTCGCTCACATCGTCAAGGTTGACGTGTTGGGACGAACTCTGGAGGACATCGCCAGCGAGGTAAACGAATTCAAACGCTACAACGTCGAGCTACTCGCAGAGAAGGTCGAACACATGAGCGAGTACGAGGCCTATCGAAAGATGGGCTTCAACTTGTATCAGGGTCACTTCGTCTGCCAACCCGAGTTGTTCCGCCAGAAACGCCCCCCAGCAAACCGAGTGGCGCTCCTCCGCTTGATGAGCGAGCTATACGTTGCCGATCCCAATATCAGCAAGATTCGAGACCTAGTTCAACAGGACGTCACGCTGAGCTATCGGCTTCTCAAATGGCTAAACTCTTCGCTATTTGCTCTTCCTCACCCCGTCGAGTCCATTCAGCAAGCCCTCGTGATGTTGGGCATGAATCGTCTCCGCAATCTCGTTTGTCTGATTGTGCTCGCCAGAATCGACGATCGCCCGAGCGTACTGCTTGAGATTGCACTGACCCGCGCCCGCATCGGAGAACGCGTTGCGCCACACTTTAAGTTAGCCCCGGAGATGATGTTCACCGTCGGCCTATTCTCGATACTAGACGCGTTGATTGGAATGCCAATGGATCAAATACTAGAAAGTATGCCACTTGCACCTGAGGTGGCGCTAGCAATCACCTCGCGCGAGGGAGCGTGCGGCAGGTTACTATCCGGCATACAGGCACATGAAAATGGTGACTGGGCCGGTGTCACGAAGTCGGGACTCAATCTGGAGATTCTCACTTCAGCATGGGTCGATGCAATCGTTTGGGTCCGCAGCATCCGAAGCATGGTGAGCTCGGCGGGCGGCGGGCCTCCCACTAACCGCAAACTTGGGCAGTCAACTTAGCGAGACGCGGGCGCAGGAGCAACGCGACGATGACGTCAAAATCCTACAACCAATTCCGCATGAGTAATTCTCCCCGCTCCACTGCCCCTCGCGAGCGTTCCACCCGAGCCGCGCCGTTTGGCTCAGCCTCGACCCGACCGCCATCAAGCCTGCAGAGTCCCGGCAAATCGGCGCCTAGCGCGTTGACTCCTTCCCAGTCGGACTCCTCTGCGGGCGCCACAGTGGCAGTCGACGAGTCTAATTGGTTCGGGACCAACGACCAAGCGGTAGCCGAAGAAACCGCCGGTCGCAGCATGGCAGCCCTCGTGGGACGCATCATTGGGGCCAAGCCCTTTCCGATGTCTGCACGTCGACTCGCTGACTTGACGCGACTCGATGTGGTTCGAATCGAGCCGGTCATTCAAGTGCTCGAGAGCGATCCGGGGCTCTCTGCACGCTTGTTGCGTCTTGTGAACTCGGCGGGCTACGCCCTGCGTCAGCGGTGTACTTCGGTCAGACACGCCGCAACGCTCGTTGGTACGGATCGGCTGCATCAAATTGCCACCACGGCCGCCGTACTCGACCTTTTCGACAGCAAAGGTCCATTTGCAGCTCAAATCATCGAACATTCGACCGTTGTCGGCGCATTTTGCCGATACTTGGGAGCCCATCTTGCGTTGCCGGTAGATGACCTGTTTACGGCTGGGTTTCTGCACGACATCGGCAAATTGATGCTAATGGAGACCGAAGGGGATCAATACGTCGAACTGCTAACTAGCTGTGCGTCACAGCCGGATTCAATCCATCTCCTGGAGAGAAAAATCTATGGCTTCGACCACGCTGCCTTGGCCGCTCACGTGCTATCGGCATGGAACATACCAGAGCCCGTGCCAAAGATCGTGGCGTGGCACCACGCACCCGCGCAGGCATACAAGGCATCGAGTCTGATGGCTTCACTCGTGCAGACGATCCGCCTTTCTGACGCGATGGTATATACGATGAGACGAGGCACTGATCGCTCTGGCATCAAGGACCTAGCCAACCACGAAGCTGCTGGGTACCTGGAGATATCCGAGCCGCAGTTAGCCGCCATGTGGAACGAGCTCCAAGTGTTATTCGACGAGTGTCAACAGCAGTGTTTAGGTGAAAACGCGCCAGCGCTAGATCCCCGTTCGCTGCGGCCAAAGCAAACGATATCATTATCGGCCGAGTCCACTCCCAGTGAACGAACGCACGATCTTCCCAAACAGTTTGCTTGCGTCGAGTGTGGTTGCCCCACTTTCGGCAATACGTGTCCTGCGTGCAATGGTTATGTCTGCCCCGAGCATCAGGTGGGCAACGATGCCTGGTGTACGATTTGCGCTCGCGATTACAAGACAGAGAAGAGGTCGATACCGGTACCTTTGCGCGCGAAATGGACCTTCGTAGCTCTCGGCGCTGCGATCCTGCTCAGTGGAATACTTGGGATGTTATCGTCCGGAGCCGCCGGGGCATTGCGGGCTGGGTTTGGAACTCTGCTTCTCGGCCTACTGATGGGGCTTCTGTACGTGATCGGCAGAACCTGGTTCGTTCGCACCCATTTCCGCCGGTCACGTCCGAACCGATTCATTGCCGAGCCTCAATTCAACGACGGTGGAACCAAGTCGCTCGCTCCAACGATGGGGCCCGACAACGATGAAACCGACGCTAACAACGCCAATGTGAATTGGCTCAAGACAAACCTTCATCTCGTGGAACCCTTGAAGGAGATCACGATCCGCGAAATCTCCGGACCCGACCCGAGCAACGAATCAGATATGCCGCTCCCACCCGACGCAACCGTCGTCAGAGCAGCGGCAACGCGGCCGCCAGCGATTGAGGAACCTGTGTCTTCTGTAGATCCAGCACGCGTACAGCTCCAGAGCGAAAGTCTCGTCACGTTACCAGCACCGGCGCACGACGAGTCAGCAAGCTCCGCAGAGGCAGAACCTCACGAACAGGATGCAACAAGCCCGCGACGACGCTCACCACGCGACACGCTGAACGAGAACAACGTCGCCGACCAG
>CAZCNI010000003.1:8336-16320 GCA_964499765.1 uncultured Polyangiaceae bacterium | reverse complement strand
TTCGATGAGCAACTGAAAGCTAGCATTGCCAAAAACGCAACTGACGAGCAGTACCTGAACATCTCGATGTCTCCCTTCCAACCGTTCGCCTAACCCCACGCCGAGTTAGGACCCTAAGCATTACCAGCCATCCAGACGCAGCCGACGCGACTCATATATTGACTATTTTTGTTTCAAACGACAAGCAACAGGCCGCGCAAAGTCGCTCAAGCTGAGAGCGGCGCGATTTCCGCCGGTGGGTTCATGTGGGGACGAGCAGATTGAAGTCGGACTCGACCATTTCACCCGCAGCGCGTTGAACGCCGTTGCAGGTGCGCCAAGTATATACTGCGGGTAAACTTAGGTGACCCGAAGTTACTCAAGAAAGATACTTAGAATCACCGCGGAGCAAAGCGCCTGCCCAAAACCGAGGGTACAGTGCCGCATGCCGCTACTGGGCCCCTGGGCGCCCTATTCAACGACTTTTTTCAGATCCCGACTAGGCGCGAGCGAATGCGCGAACGCAACCGGTTTCTAGAGTGCTTGCAGTTGAGTCCAATCCAGGGGGCCATGTGGCTTGTCATCGAGCAATTTCCGCAGCGCGACTACAAATGCATGCTGCGCACCTGTCTTGTCCAACTCTTCGAGCAATGGAGCGAGCCCGGGTCGATCACCGAGGCTCGCAGCGACCATGGTCTGCTCTTTCAGGCGTAGCGCAACCAAATGTAGGGTGGATTTGTCCGGGGGCACTGACCCTTTACAGACTTCAATCACGCGGTCGACGGAAACTCGTGTGGACGCCATCTTCGAGTACCTGTCCGAACGCCCCAGCGTTTGTGAGTGAAATTCCGACCAGAGTCCCCATGCGGAAAGATGCTCTCGCACGCGCACATCCCAGTTGGGACTGAGCTCCACGAAGAGCGGACGAACATCAGCAAGCTGACTGAGCACATATTCAGAAGGTCGCCCTTTGAGAACCCAGTCGCGGATAAGGGGCGCAAAGGCGGATTCCGATTCGAGCAGACGGTTGAGCCCCTTGCGTTGTCCGAGCTGCTGTGGCGTTACGACCAGCACATCGGGCCGCATCCCGTGCGCAAGCCGTTCGGCCCAAACCCGGTACGCATATTCTGGCGATTGCAGCAGTAACACGCTGTTGCGAGGCAGCGTCCAAATCGCTTCCTGGGTGAAAACGTCATTGCCGTACCAGAACGCAGACGTAGCCTCGATATCTGCCTCGTCTGCGTGCACGGCGATCAGCAAGAAGTAAGCAATTGGAATTACGAATACGGCCCCACCCAGGTGGGTCACGCGACTGCGGAGCAAAAGAAGCGCAAGTGTCTGTGCCGTGATCGTTGCCAGCACCACGACTGCGGCAAACGCCATCACGCGTAGCGCGGCCACTGGCGATTCCCGTACGCCGACCGGGGGGTCACCGAAGCCACTTGCCACCACCAACACGCCGAACCAGCCAAACGCTCGAGCTCGCAGCGGTGGTTTTGCTGCACACCAGAGCGCGCCGAGCAGTGCAGCGCACGCGAGCGACAGTCCTGAGTCATTCCACCAGTGGACCCCGCCCCACGTCATAGCCAGCGGGCTGTTCCCGCTGTATCCCAACGAGGTGATGAGCGAAGGCAATTCCGGAATCAAGCGATGCGGTCGTTGCATGCGAAGCAATGGAGCGCTGCACGCCGCTGCGGCGATGAGCGCGCCGAACAAAGTCATGCGCGCTTCGACTCGGCCTCCGCGACCTCGAGTCAGGGCCCTTTCCACGCCGATCACGAACAAAGCAATGAAAGCTGCCCAGTACTGCTCGAAGAACGCCATGACCAATAGTGCGCCCAACGCGATCTGCACACGCTTGCTCGTAGCCGGCTCGCTTGGCAAAACTGCGCGCTCGTACAGTGCGATGGCTCCGAGCCCAAGCGCGACCGCTACACTGGCACCCCCGGCGCTCGTTGCAGCGCGCTGCATCGGAGTGCTCAACGACAGGAGCATGCTGCCCAACATCGAAAGCCACACCGTTAGCCGCGGCGTGTGCGCGTTGCTCGCCAGCAGGCGATGCAGCAAATGGAAAAACACGAGGCAAGCCATGCCGGCTCCCACGTTTGCCACCAATGCTGCGCGAAACACGAGGTTTCCCAGCGGTACGAGCCGGGTAAACTGCGCCAAGACAGCGGACAGCACCCCCTGGCCGCCCAGAGGCCACAGGCCTAGCGTGCGAATCAGACCCAGGTCATCGTGCCATTGGCTCACCACGCTCGTGTGTTGGGCTGACACAACGAGAGTTGTGGTGACTGCGAGCCAACACGCAAGCCATGGCCAAGGCAGTGCCCACCGTGATTCGGCCTGGGGGTTGTCGCTCACGTTCGAGAAGTGCCACAAAAAAGAGCAGATTCCCAGAAGCCATCGCACAAACTGGAGCCACCAGCGATTCCCGGGTCGCCACTGTCGCGCCAATTGGCGCTCGTTGTCTCGGGTTCGGCTCTGACGCCGTAGGCTGGTGGGTGCGGATTCGCTATGATGCACTGGATGTCCCGCTCGGCTTCGATTACCAATTTTCCTTGGGGAAACCTCGAGCATGTTCCTCGGGTTGCCGCGCGCAACTGGGGCCGGTTGCAACGAAGCCTGTCGGCTAGCTCAGCTGCGCTGGTTGCGCCTTTGGCTCGAGCGCTCGGCAATTGGCTCGAAGTGCCGGTACGCTTCGAGTGGGACTCATTGCACGTGGCGCGCGACGAGCCGACGCAAGCTTCTGCTTGCTTGAACTTGCGAGTTGACCCAGGTCCAATCGAGCTCGCGCTACGCATCGATTCGCGCTTGGTGACGCGGCTGGTTGCATTTGCACTCAAGCATGAGGGTACGCTTTATGACCCGCGCCAACCACCCAACGACGCATTGCTTGGTGCTGTTGCTGCGATCATCGTGAAGTTGATTGAAGATGCGCAGCTCGGTCTTGCAGTGCAATTCATCGACGCGTCGCTGGAGATCCCCGATGCAGCGCGTGCCCACATCGAGGCACGCGTGTACATCGACGCCACGGCATACCGACTTGGAATCGGCGTTGCGATGAGCCCCTTGCTCTGCCACTCGACTTCGATGCGCGCTGCAGACTGCGCCGACCTTGGCCAAATGCCGCTGGGTTTGCCACTGGTCGTTGGTACTTCGCTCGTGACCCGAGACGTTCTCGCTGAACTTGCTCCGGGAACGGCCTTTTTGTCGGGCTCAGGTCTGTGGGTCGATGTTGCGGGCGCGGGCCGCGGCGTGCTGACAGCTCCCATGAGCGAACGTGGCATTGCGGTCGATCTCGAGCCGCAGGGCAGAATCGTGCTACGTGACGTGAACGCAACGTTGGACCACGACAAGTCAGCCTCCGTTGAGGCAACGCCTCCTGAAGTCGCGAGCATCGGTCAAGCCCTATGCGACGCGCCTGTGGTTCTGCGCATTGAGCTCGGCGCGGTTTCCCTGCCGGCGCGGCACTGGGCCGAGCTACGCATCGGCGATATAATCGAGACTGGAAAACCGCTTGGAACGGAAGTCACGCTCCGCGTCGCGGGTCAGGCGTTAGCGCGGGGCGAGCTGCTCGATATCGATGGCGAAATCGGCGTGCGCATCACCAAACTCCTGTCCGAAGAAACGTGATTCTTCGGCTCAAACAACGCATTAACACGTCCCATGAAACGCACCACTTGCTCACCAATCCTAGTTGCAGCGGAAAGCCTTGGACTACTTCTTTTCTGTTTTTGTCCCGCGTGCAAACAAGCTGCTTCGACTGACACGGCTACGCCCCAAGTTACTGCCAGTCCGTCAGTGACCGCGCCGGCCAGCGCCTCGGCGCTGCCATCAGCGTCAGCGCCCCAATCCGGTTCGGCGTGTGCGGGCAAGTACCAAGGCGAATACGCGGTTTCTAACGTCAAATCAGCCCTTTCTCATAAGGAGGGTGCACCCGAACAATGGGAAACGGACGACGGAAAGACGCTAGCCGGCAAAGGCACGCTAACGCTGCAGGTGGACTCGAGTAACGTCGTGTCCGGCAATGCAGAGGGCGCGCTCGGTCAACAGACGCTGCGCGGCTACTGCGACGAGACCACACTGCGGGTGCGACTCGACTCGGCGGGTGACGAGCTGAGCAAGATACAAAATGCTTATCTTGTTGCAGATCTTTCAGGTAGCCAAGCGGCGGGCACGCTGGTTGCAGCGACCGGCGATAGCTTGCTGCGTCGAGCGGGTTCGGTCACTGTGCGACGAGTACAATAGGTCCTGTAATGAATGGCATTGGCGAGCGGCTCATCGAAGTCAAGAACCGAATTACTGCGGCAGCTGTCCGCGCCGATCGAGATCCGAAGACGATTCGTTTGGTTGCCGTTTCGAAACGCCAGCCCGCCGAGGCGATTCGCGTCGCATATCAGCTCGGGCAACGTGACTTTGGCGAAAACTACGTGCAGGAACTCGAGCGCAAGGCAGAGCAACTCGCTGACTTGCCCGCCCTGCGCCTGCACCTGATTGGTCATTTGCAACGCAACAAGGTCAAGACCGTGGTGCCACTGGCTTCGGTGATCCACACGGTGGATTCCATCGAACTGGCGACGGAGATCGCGAAGCGCGCGGCTCAACGCGAGGTGCCCGAACCAAAGCAGTTTCAGACCGAGGGCTTTTCAGCCTCAGGAAGCCTGCCGCTATTGGTCGAAGTCAACGTGGGCGGTGAGCAACAGAAGAGCGGCTGCGAGCCCGGTGCGTTGCCGGCGCTGCTCGACGCGATCGATGCGTTGGAACATGTTCAATTGATTGGTTTGATGACAGTTCCGCCCTTCACGGATGAAGCGGAGCAATCGCAGCCGTACTTCGCGCAATTGGTGGCACTCAGAGCGGCCAATGGCGGTGCCCGACGCTTGCCCGAACTCAGTATGGGCATGACCCTCGATCTTGAATACGCGATCCAGGCTGGAGCTACCATCGTGCGGGTAGGAACTGCCATTTTTGGTGAACGGACGGCACGCGAGGGTTCGGGTTGACTCGACGCACCGTGCATACCGACAGCAACCCCACGTTGCTCGAAGGGGCAGCGCGCCGAAATCAAACCGGACTGCCACGAAGCCCGTTAGCAGACCGCTTGCGACCAGCGCATCTCGAGCAAGTCGTGGGGCAGTCGCACTTGCTCAGCCTGGGTCAACCCCTAGCAGAAGCCATCGTCCATGATCGCCTCTCGTCTATGATTCTTTGGGGCCCGCCGGGCACGGGAAAGACCACGCTCGCCCGTCTGCTTGCACATAAGGCGCGGACTGACTTCGTGCCCTTTAGTGCAGTGCTTGGCGGTGTGCCTGAGTTGCGGGAGCTGATCGCCGCAGCGCAGGAGCGTCGCAGTTATCAGGGTCGAGGAACCGTACTGTTCGTTGATGAGATCCACCGCTTCAACAAGGCGCAGCAAGATGCCTTTTTGCCACACGTGGAAGCGGGTACGATAACTCTGGTCGGGGCTACCACAGAAAACCCGTCATTTGCCGTGAACGCTGCGGTACTGTCGCGGTGCCGAGTCTTTCACCTCGAGGCCCTGAGTGAAGCCGATATTATCCAGCTGTTACGCCGCGCGCTTGCGGATCGTGAAGCCGGGCTCGGTGAACGGGACCTGGTCACCTCTGACGAAGTACTGCAGGCAATTGCCGAATACGCCCGGGGTGACGCGCGCCGCGCTTTGAGCCTGCTCGAGAGCGCAACCGAGCTCATCGGCAGCGACGCGCGCACGCTGGACCTTGCCACGGTCAGTCGCGCTACCGACGAACGAACGCTGCTCTTCGACAAAAAAGGTGACATGCACTACGACGTAGTAAGTGCATTCATCAAGTCGTTGCGCGGCAGTGACCCCGATGCCGCCCTCTACTGGATGCTGCGGCTGCTCGAAGCGGGCGACGACCCGCTCTTCGTGCTGCGCCGCATGGTCACATTTGCTGGCGAAGACATTGGCCTCGCCGATCCGCGAGCACTAACTGTTGCGGTGGATGCCGACTTTGCATTCCGCCGACTCGGGATGCCCGAGGGCATGTATCCACTGGCAAACGCGTGCGTTTACTTGGCGTGCGCGCCCAAATCGAACGCCGTCACCAATGCCTGGCACGCGGCTCAACAGGCCGTTCGTGACCACGGGGCGCTGCCGGTTCCTAAGAAGCTCAGAAATGGCGTTACCCGCCTAATGCAGGCGGAAGGTTACGGGCAAGGCTATCGCTACCCGCACGACTACCCGGGTCACTATGTGTCCGGCGAACAGTATCTCCCCGACGCTCTCGCTGGAGAACGGTACTATGAACCGACCGACCAAGGTGTTGAGCGCCAAGTGCTCGAGCGCCTGCAGCGACTCAGAGCGTCATCGCCTGACAAAAAAGACTCTTGAGCCAGGTCTTGCTGAAAATCAAATCCAAGAACGGTTGCGCCAAGCTCGTCTGTTGGCAGAAGATCACCCTGAATGGTCGGCGGCCAGCGAAAAAACCGCACGAGAGCCAACAACATCGCTTGCAATTGCCTCTCCGCCAGCACGAGCCCCGGTTACAGGGGTTGCAAGCGCTTCTCGCGCGCGACGAGGTCCGGTTACAGGGGTTGCAAGCGCTTCTCGCGCGCGACGAGGTCCGGTTACAAGGCTTGCAAGCGCTTCTCGCGCGCGACGAGGCCTTGTTACACAGCTTGTAATTGGCTCTCGCGCGCCAAAATGGTCAAAAACGCTCGATGCTGTTGGCTTTCGTGCGGCTTTTCAGAGCCCAGAACAGTGCACGGTTCCTTTTTCACGTACGTTGATTGGGCAATCAACCGAGTTATCCCCTTTGCAGCGAAGCCAAAGCCTTTGTCTGCTCGGCCCAGTTGACTCTGTTGGCCCGCTACGCGCCGCCGTTCTACCCGACCGAAATTAGAGAGCATGAGCCGCAAGAATCACGGACCTAAGTTCGATGGGCGGGCGTTGCCGCCTGCCATCACGGTTCATTCAGCTGCAAGGACACTCAGGTGCGGCAGATTCCTGTATGCCTGCGCGTGGTCGAGGCCATAACCGACGACGAATTCGTCGTCGATTGTGAAGCCCAAATAGTCGATATTTACTTGTACTTCAGTGCGCGACGGCTTGTGCAATAGCGCGCAGATCTTGAGCGAATTCGGACCGCGCGTGTGCAGTTGGCGCAAGAGATAGTCAATCGTCAAACCGGTGTCAACGATGTCCTCGACCAAGATAATGTCTTCGCCTGCAATGGGTGCGGTCACGTCTTGTGTAATCTGAACCACGCCGGTGGACCGCGTGCCAGAACCATAGCTTGCGACCCCCAGAAACTCCACGCGCAGCGGCAAGTCGATACAACGAATCAAATCAGCCGCAAACACGAAGCTGCCCTTGAGCACGGTCAAGATCACCAACGAGCGCCCCGCATAATCGCGGGTGATCTGAGCACCGAGCTCGCGTACGCGGGTTGCGATGGCTTCGGCGCTGTGGAGAACGCGAACCGGGGGTGGAATCGATCTGGGCATGCGTAATGACTCAGTAAAACGGTAGCCGGCATTCGTCAACAAGGAGAGCGTATCCGAGGTGCGATAGTGACAGAAGGCGAGCTGAGCAATCGCTCTTGCGTCAGCTGCCTGTGCGCCGATTGCCAAACTCCGCCGGCAATTCGACCTTGGCTCGTGCCGTGCGCACGGTCACCGCGCTGCCGTCGGTTTCCCATTGGACTGAACCAAGTTGGTCCGTGCGCAGCACCACGGCGCCATTCTCACGCAAACGAGACTCGGTTGCCGGCACCGGGTGACCGAATCGGTTGCGGGAGCCTGCAGAGATTGCAGCCCACTTGGGGTGCACGCGCTGAAGCCATTCCTGTGATGTGGAGCTGCGGCTGCCGTGGTGGCCCACTTTGAGGAAATCCGCCGCAAGGTCGCTGCCGTAGCGCGCCACCAGTTCATGTTCAGCTTCATGCTCGGCGTCACCAGCAAGAATTGCCACGCGCTGGCCCATTTGAAGCCGGATCACGATCGAGGCGTTGTTCGTGTT
>CAZCNI010000003.1:0-8236 GCA_964499765.1 uncultured Polyangiaceae bacterium | reverse complement strand
CCGCCCGTGATGCTTCCTCCACCGTCGACAAGCATGCAATGACCGTCGGGAAAGTCGACCAATATCGAGTCTCCTTGCCCAACGTCGTTGACCGTAATGCGCAGCTTGTCGTGCGGGTTACCGAGTGCGCGCGCCGCAAACTCGACCAAACTAAACGCCAGTATGCCAACCAACGCCAGCGCCCACCTGACGCGGCGAGCGTTGCAGCGTGCGGAGGTCAAGGCACCGAACGTCAGCAAGCAAAACTGCGCGCCGCAGAGGTAGGGCACATTTATGCGTGCCCACTGGATTGCCGCTGTGACTTGGGCAATCTTGGCTACCAGTAGAAGCGCTCCGGACGCGCAGAGCGCCAGGCCACGTTCAATCCAAGGGAGTGGGCCCATGACTGCATGCAATAGACAGAGGGGAAGACTTGCCGTTTCACCGAGTGGCCCCGCAATGAGGTTCGCAAAAATACCGGCCAATGTTACGTCTGGAGACATCAGACTCAACACGGGCACGCACGGCAGTAGGGCGCTGACGGTAGTGCATGCAGCCAAAGTCACAGCGCGCAACGGCCGCGTTGGGACTGAGCCTGCAATAGGTGCCAGAACACGGCCAATGGTGATGAGTCCGAGGGTTGCAGCTGCAGACAATAGAAATGAAAGATCGAAAGCCGCCCAAGGATCGATGACCGCGCCGACGATGAGGCTTAGTGCCAGAGCCTGCACGGCGTTGACTCTTCGAGCCAGCAGGCGCCCGGTGTACAGCGCCGCCAACATCCATGCAGCGCGCCAGGCCGAGCCGCTTCCACCGGCCAGATCAGCATAGAACAGGGCAGAAAGCGCACCCAAAGGCGCCACGAGTTGGTCCACGAGACAACGACGTGAGAGCACGGTGATTCTTACGAGCAATGCCCGCAGTGCAGTCACCCAAGCGACAATGGCGAACACCAAGTGCGTGCCACTAACGGCAAGTAAATGAGACAAGCCACTGCGACGAAAGGCGAGATCATCCTCGGGATCGAGATCATTCTCACCGAGTACCAATGCGCGCCCGAGGGCTTCGGCTCTTGATGAGTAGGTTGCTACAATCCGTTCCCTGATGTGATTGCGCGACCGATCGATCCACGACCGAAGCGTGCGACCCGGCACCTTTACCTCGAGCATGGACGCAGCCCCGCTTGCCACGACGCCACTGGACACTGCCCGTGGCAATGGGCTCAATAAGCCGACGTTCTGAAGCAGCGAAACTGGCGCAAGTTCTGCGGTAAACTCTACTTGATCGCCGCGCGCCAAGGGCGGAGTTTGAGAGACAAGTCGCAGCCGAATGCGCTGCTCAGGCGCCGGCACGTCGCAATCGAGTTGGTCCGAGTCTACAATGGTGACCGTGCTCGTGCGGTGTACCGTGGGCGAGGCGACCACGGTTGCAATACCCGTACACGTGGTGCGGGCCCCGTGAACAGCAATCCACGCCTGACGTTGGGTCAGGTAGTCATTGGTTTGGTGTTCGACGCGCCACGCCGAGAGCAGACCGAGTAACAATGCCAAGAGTCGTGCGGGTGCCGCTGTGACCCCTAACAAAAGCACCCACCCAGCTACTGCCACGCACGTGGTGAGCAGCGGGGAGAGGTACAGCCCGCCGCTATACGCAATGCTGACGGCAACGAGCAACAGTTGACCAGAACGCACGCCGGGGGCGCTCTGCAGGTTCTAGGCCGCGACCGTCAGTGCCAGCAAATGCGCCATTTTGCCGCACTCCCGTGCGTCAACAACTGGGTTTGCCATCGGCGATCGCCACCCGGGGGGGTGGCGATCGGTTTCATTCCCAGATGGATCACATGAAGGACAAAAGAACGGAAGTCTTCCAAGGACTAGCTGGTCACGCCACTTGCGAGCAACACTCGTTTGGCCCTGCTCGCGTCAGGAGACTGACCACAACGTTAGGGAGTTCACAGGTAGTAAAGAACACCAAGGGCGCCGGTAAAGACTTCCCATGGGCGCTCATTGAGCGTTGTGCTCAGATCCCACGCACCCGAACTGATCTTCGAGTTACCGTTGCCAGTACCGGCACCTCCGTTGAACTCTTGCGAGAGACTGTCGTATTGGAAACGAAGACCCACTGAGCCAATCAATGACAATTGGGGAATGCCGATGAACCCAAATTGAATTTCAGCGCCCGCCCGGGCACCCAGGTCGAAATGCGTTCCTGTCGCTTTGGTAGTGCCATCATTGGCAAGTCCGATATCTTGGGTCACCTTGGCATAGCCGAAGTTGACCTCTGGAATGATCTCGAACGCGAAGTGTTTGGACGACGCCAGCGCTAGCGGAACGCCTGCGTGCAGCACAAACGCAAACGGCTTCGGGCCGCCAACCGAAGTCTTGGCGCCCGTGGCCGCGCTGGTGAAGTCATTGGATCTACTGCCGATCCACAACCCCGCGCCCAAGTCGAGGCCGATCAAGGGGTCGATCCAGTATCGAACTCCGACAACCGGGACTGGTGCCGTCGAAGAAGTTCGGTTGGTGTCGACACCGTAGGGAATTGACGCGCGGCCCAGGTAACCGACCGCGATATGACCGACCATATCGTCGTGTTCACTGTTCCCGGCCGGTGGAGGATTGGCATTGGTTGCAGTTGGCAGCGCCATGCCTGCCTGGTTCGGTTGATTCGCTTGCCCAGCGTTTGCATCAGCTGCTGGCGCTGGGGGAGGCGGCGGGGTTGCCGCGGCTGCCTGCCCTTGAACGCCCACACCGGCGGTGGCAGTTGCCTGTTGAGCCAACGCTGAGTAGCTGGCAAATAGAGCGGCCAACGAAATGGCGCTAGCGTTGATGTGCAGTCTTGTCATTGCAGAAAACCTCCTAAAGTCACCCCTGCCGAAATCGCATGGCAGTGCCTGCCTGCACAAGGGCGGCGCCATGCTGCTCCCCTCAGAAAAAAAAGAGCAACTTTTGCGCCTCTGCACGGGCAGTCGCTCAACCAAAGACTGGCCGCCGAGCAGCGCGCGAGGTTAGATAGGCAACGTGAAACGCCGGGTTGACCTGTTGATGCTAGAACGCTCGCTGGTTGAATCGCGAGCTCAAGCGCAACGGCTCATCATGGCTGGTCGCGTCTATTGTGCAGAGCGCCGCATTGACAAACCAGGAGATTGTCTCGACGTGGCAGCGGTTATCTCGGTGAGAGAGGGCCCCCGATTCGTGTCGCGCGGAGGCGACAAGCTCGAGGGTGCTCTCGGGGATCTGGGCGTACGTATCGCAGGCCGCATCTGCGCTGATATTGGCGCTTCCACCGGTGGTTTCACGGATTGCCTACTGCAGCATGGGGCGGTTCGGGTCTACACTATTGACGTGGGGCGAGCGCAGCTAGCCGACAAGCTGCGTCGCGACGCTCGAGTTATGTGTCGCGAGGGCGTCAACGCGCGTCACCTATCAGCAGCCGACTTTGCGGAGGTTATCGACTTAATCGTCATTGACGTCAGCTTCATTGGACTGGGGCACCTCGCCCAGTCGCTTGCCGCGATCCTACCGGCTAACGCAGAACTATTGGCGCTGATTAAGCCGCAATTCGAGGTGGGTCGCGAGGAGGCACGTCGATCCAAAGGCGTCATCTGCGACCCCGCCGTGCGAGCGACGACCATCGACAAGACCAAGAACGTCCTTGCCGACGCCGGATTCGAACTCATCGCCAGCGCCGACTCAAGAGTCCATGGCCCCAAAGGTAACATCGAGCACTTCGTTCACGCGAGACGCCTCTAGCCCCGGCGACCCACGCAATCAACTGCCGCGCTTGAGTCGATCGATGAAGACATTGAGCTCGCGAATCGACGATTGTTGTCGCTCAGCCGTGGATTCGATGCGAGCTGCTGAAGCCAGTACTTGTTCACTGCTCTCAGCATGCTGACGGTGTGACGTGTTCAGCTGCGTGACCATGCTGTTGATGTTCTCGATATTCGTCGTGATGCGGCGTCCGCCCTTGGTCTGTTCCTGCGTGGAGCGTTCCACTTGTTGCGCAATCGTACGCATCTTTTCGCCGCTGTTCATGATCAGCTCCGAGCCACGAGCTTGTTGACCCGTTGCGGCGGCAATCTGTTGCACGGTTTCGGCAATTCGCCCGATTGCATCCGTCACTTGCTTGCTGCCCTTGGCCTGCTCAACCGTGGCCCGCGCGATTGCCCGCACCATATTGGTACTCTTCTGGGAACTCTCGAGAATTTTCTTGAGGGCGCGCTCGGCCTCGTTCGACACCTCGACGCCGCGGTCTACGTTCATGGCACCGCGCTCTACCGCCTGAATGGTGTTCTTGCTCTCGGCCTGAATCGTCTTGATGAGATCGGCAATTTCCTTGGTGCTAGCGCCGGCGCGTTCGGCAAGATCCTTGATCTCATCGGCAACGACTGCGAAGCCCTTGCCGTGTTCACCGGCTTGCGCGGCAATGATTGCGGCATTGAGCGCGAGCAGATTCGTCTGTTCTGCGACATCGTCGATCACGTTGAGAATCTGGCCGATGGCATCAATCCGTGACCCCAGGTTGGAGATAACGGCGACTGCTTCTTGGCTGCTCTCTTTGATTCGGTAGATCTCGCCAATCGTCTTTAGGATGGCCTCCGCACCGCGCTCCGCGTCCTGTGCCACCTCTTCGGATAGTCGCGCGGTCTCGTTGGCGTTCGACTGCACCTGGTCGATCGACACGTCCATCTGGTTCATGCTGGAGCTGGTCTCTTCGGCGGTGAGCGAAAGCGCATCGACGTTCTTTGCAACTTCCTTGATCGAGAACGCCATCTCCTCGATACTGGCAACGGTCTCCCGCACGCTCGACGCGAGGTCTTGAATGTTCTCCGCGACCTCGTCATTGGTTGCCGTCATCTGTAGGATCGATGAGCTCGATTCCTCGGCGCTTGCTGCCAGGACCTCGATGTGTTGACCAAAGTCCTTCAGGGCTCCGCCCAGTTGCCGCACGTTGCGCGTCGTTTGATCGCCCGCCTCTATTTGGCCGGTTACGCTCTCGGCAAGCAAACGCACGGTATCAGACATCGCGGTCGCGACCTCCATGGCGATCTTTGCATTGCCACGCGTCTTCTGTGCGTCTTGTATCGACTCGGCCAGTTCACTGAGTTCCTCGTACAGCGAGGCCAGTTCAGCCGATGCTTGCGCTGGTGTAGTAACGCGTTTGCCCTGGCGCAGGCGCCGTACGGCATCTTGGACACGCGTAAGAACTTCGCGGTCACGCGTCGAACCGGCATCGGAGAGAAAAACACCGACCAGCCCTGCCGCCGCAACTATGAACATTGCGAGACGGGGGTTGAGTTCAATCGACGATAGAATAATAGCCAGCGCCGCCAGTATGGCTGCGGTCAGCAATTGACGTTGCGAAAGACGGATCATGTTGGCGCTCGCTCGAAGCAGATGGAAGAGCCCCCAAATGCCAGGCTCCAGGATATTTGACGAACACAGCCAGTAACAAGCCTGCTTTCGGACCGGCCGCGTAATACTCTTATAGGCACTGGGAAAGCTTAGTGGCTGGCCAATGAATCGGGCACCTTTTGTGGCACTCCAGCGTTCCGGTGCCGCGACGTTTTGGCTGCATACAGGTTAGGCCCAGCGAAACATTTGTACAGGCCCGCCCCTTTGGGGCCGCTTGCGTGATACTCGGCGCCAATCTACGGTGCCCTCGTGAATCACGCGACGAGGTGGGTAACATTGGCGCTCCTCCTGCTCAATCAATGCGGAGGCACAGGCAGTGAACCCGCTTCACCGCGCCCGCAGCTGCCGCACAAGCCGGTGGCAGCGGTCGTACTCAATGCGGGTTTGCCTGCTCTGGTCGTGGCGCAAGTTCCACCCGGGACGCAGGGACCAGTGATTGCGCATTTCGATGACCGCTCGGTGGCGGTCTTCGTTCGAACCACGGACTCCAGTTGGCAATTTCAATCCGTCGTGATCCATCCGTCAAACGGTCGCGTCGACGCACCCTTCGACTTGGGTCCGGCACCGGGCAACATCGGTCTCCTGTTCGTCAAGCCCTTAGCAACTGGCGACTCTCTTTTGGCTTACACCCACTTGGACGATGACGGTGCTCATCACCTCAGCGTTCAAGTGCTCGACACAGCCGGAAAGCGTCGCGTGGACCCGATTGAAATCGCCGCCAGCAGCGAGACACTGCCTTGGATCGACGTGGTGCCGAACGCGCAGGGGCCCCTGATTTTCTGGGCGACTCGTCGCGGCGACCGCGCCGACGTGCGCGCAGCCGCGCTTGCGCCAGACGGTTCGCTGCGGCTTTCCGCTCGCGACGTGCTGAGTGATCTGCGCGCTTGGCAAGTTACGCCCTCTGCGCAGGGAGCTGCGCTTGCATCCGTGCGCGCAACGGAGAACAAGATCAATGGTACCGTTTCAGTAACGTTTCTCGATGATGCGGGGGTGGTCGTCGGCAAGCCGATCGCCGTGACCCAAAGTGACACAGCCGAACTCGACGTCGACATCGTCAACATTGGCAAGAACGCCGTGGTCGCGTGGACGGACCGATTGAACGGCGACACGCGACTGCATGCGGCCGCGGTTAACGACAGAGACGGTATCGTTACTGCCGCGTACCCGCTCACGCCGCCACTCGGGGACCAATTGCTTATCCGATTGGTGCCGCCGCACGCCCACGGCGCCGGCTACATACTTTGGGAAAACGCACAGGTTCCCACGCGCGAGCACCGGCTGCAGCTGGCAGTGATCGACGAAAAGGCCCAACTGGGCAAACAAAGGGTCAGCCTCGCGTATCCAGGGCTCGGGGACCACGCACCGGAAGCCACGAGCACGGCGAACGGTCTGGCGCTCCTAACGCAAATACCCGCGAGCGTCCTTAGCCACTCAGCCATGCCGCAGTCGCTTGGCCTGTCACCGGAAGAAGACCAGTCGCTGCAAGTGCCTGTCTTTGCTGCCTTGTCTGACAAGTTGGTCGTTACGGGCATCGAACCGCTGCTCACTGCGTCACGACCCAAAGTGCCCAGCGTGGCGTGGGGACTCGAATGCAGGAATACCAAGTGCTTTGCGCTCGGGGCGCTCTCGACCGGTACCGACGTGGCCGTGCTGGGGATCCCGCTCTCGTTGTCTGACCGTGCCGGTCGCTGCCTGATGACAGGCGCCAATGACGTGGGCGCGCGCGTGGCCGCGTCAGCGGACGCATTCGATGCCAATTTGCGCAAGTGGATGGTCGAAGATACGACAGCAATCAAACGACCTCGACTCGCTGCCGTGCGTGTGCTCGGCAATAGCCCACCGTTGGCAGATCTTGCCGTCGCCCGTAGCGGCGACGTTCCTTGGGTCTCCACGCTAACCTACGCAGACGCGGACAACACGAATCTGCAGGCGGATTCGTCGTCACAGAATGAGCGGGCGTCGGCGCAAATCGAATTGCGGGGTCCGCTAGGAGAAACTAGCGTCGTCGGTAATGGTTCCAGGCTAAGGGCGCTTTCCGCAGGCGGACTTGCCTGGGCGAATTCACTCGAGGACAAAGACAAGATCCTCGTCTACAGCGCGCTCGATCAAAAGGTGCCCCAGCTATACGCGGCTCGCTTCGATCGCGCGGGAAAAAAAGTCGCCCAACGCAAGATCACGATTGCGCCGGGCACGGGCAACCTGAGCAGCATCACGGCTACTGGGGTTGTTGGCGGCTATTTCATCGGCTGGATTGACGAGCGCGGCACGAATACTACTGCGCACTTCGCGCGGTTGACGCACGCTTTGGATCGCAAGGCGCCCCAGCAAACGATATCGAGTCTCGCAGGCACCAAGACCGGCCTGCAGCTGTTGACGCATGGGAACGAAGTCTGGGCGATCTGGTCTGATGCCCGTGAATCCTCCACCAAGCGCGCAGATATCTTCCTTCTGCGACTAGCGCAGTCCGATGGACACCCGCTGGCTCCCGAGCAGCGATTGTTCGACACTCCCGCGCACTCACACACCCCACAAATGTCTGCCTATCAATCAGGGGTCGTGGCCGCATTCATGGAAGTCGAACCGCGTGAATCGCAGCCAGCCGCCATTGCATCGGTCAGAGTTGCTCGTCTGGACGATGCTGGTCGCCCCAGCGTCATGCGCCCAGTGCAAGTGAGTGAAGGCGAACCTACGGGGTTTGGCATTGATTGCGCGGGTGACACCTGCCATATCGCGATTGCGGTGGATCTCCAGGGCATAGGGCAGCTCGAGGTCGCTTCATTCGACCCCCAGAGCGCCGCTCCGATTCGGACCACCCCGCTCATTCGCTCTCAAGGTCCCGC
>CAZCNI010000002.1:0-16583 GCA_964499765.1 uncultured Polyangiaceae bacterium | reverse complement strand
GGTACCCACCGCATGGGTCACATTCCCCGTCAGGTTATAGCGGGAGCACGTTTGCGACGCCGAGGTCCAACAGAAGCGAAACCGCTCCGCCGCGCCCTCACCAATGTTGGCGGCAAGGTCCGTGTAGAGGGGAACAGCCCCACGGATCGTGAGTTGCTCGCGCGAGCACTTGAGGTGAGTGCCGACGACCCGTACATAAGCGCGCATCTACATGGTTTCCATTCCTATCCGGCGAGGCTGCACCCCTGCACGGCCCGGTGCCTGGTCACTGGCTTGACGCAGGCGGGCCAAGCAGTGCTTGACCCGTTTTGCGGCAGCGGCACCGTACTTGTCGAGGCGTGTATTGCAGGTCGCCTGGTATTTGGACTCGATGCCAACCCGTTAGCTGTTGCGCTGAGTTCGTTGAAACTTCGCAGGATGAATCCGGCTCAACGTCGCGAGCTGCTGGCCCTCGCCAAAGGCGTTGCCGAGGCTGCTGACGCGAGAAGGCTTTCAAAGGCTGGCCCCTCACGTCGCCATGCACCGAGCGATTTGGCGCAATTCGATCCTCACGTGTTTCTTGAATTGGATGGACTGCAATGGGGCATCCAGCAGACTCAGGACCCATTGTGCAGGTCCGCGCTGATGTTGGTGCTGTCCTCGGTACTCAACAAGGTTAGCCGTCGAGTCAGCGACACATCACAGGAGACGTCTCGACAGCGATGGGCTTCTGGCTTCGTCATCCAGTTTTTCGTTCGAAAGACTCAGGAATTAGTCAACCGCATGGTTGCGCTGGATCGACTTCTGCCCGAGAAAGCGTTGCCCGCGCCCAGCGTCAAGTTGGGTGATGCCCAGCAATTGCCTTTTCGCAGTAGTTCGATTGCCGCCGTAGTCACTTCACCACCGTATCCTGGGATCTATGACTACGTAGAGCATCATCGTCTGCGGCTGAAGTGGCTCGGCCTGCCCATTGCGCACCCGGAACAGCATGAAATTGGCGCCAAGCGCGACTCGTTGCGGCAAAGCGCCGCGCTCTTTCGTTCGGAATTCAACACTCAGCTGCAGCGGTGTCTGGCGGAAATGGCCCGCGTTCTCGTGCCTAACGGTACCGTGGCCCTGGTACTGGCGGACTCGGTGGTGGGACAGACTGCTTGGTATGCCGACGAGGAAATGAGCCGACTCGCTCAACCAACAGGCATGGTACTGGTGGCCCAGGCATCTCAAGTCCGACCCCATTTTCACGGACCCACTAGCAACGCATTTTCGAGTCGTCCTCGAAGCGAACGGCTGCTGCTATTGCGTCGCGAGTCGGCTCCCTGCTAACGCATGCTGCACGAAAGATCAGTAAACTGATTCAGTTTGTCCGCGGAGAGCCGGAGTAATGTAGCCTTTATGTCATGCGTATTCATACCGCGACCACTGCTCGACTCCGAGATGCACTGCTCCAAAGTGGCAGGCGTCTCAGTCTGGTAGTTAGCCCCGCTTACGAGACTCTGGCGCGCAGCGGACTTCTAGGCGCTGAGGAAACAGCTGCCGTCGAACGCATCGATCCGATCGCGGAAACAATGTATCTCATGATGACGGCTGACGGGGTGGTCGCAACGGCAGAACAAGACGCGCTCCGCGGTGCCATCCGCGGGTTGACGAACAACGCGATTCGCAGTGGGACGATTAACGTCATGCTGGAAACCTTCGGTGTAAGACTCAAGGAGAGCAGTCGCGATGAGCGTCTGCAGGAAATCGCCGAGTCCGTCGCGGAGGATCCGCTTGAAGCCGAAAGCGCATTCACGCTAGCAGCTGCCGTTGCTCTCGCCGACGACGAGGTTGACGAGGGCGAGAACGAATTCATCAATCAGCTTGCTGAGTGGTTCGGTATTTCTGCGGCGCGCAGCGAAGAAATACTCGACGAATTGCAACAGGACAATCAGAAGGACAGCTAGGACTACTCAGTGTCACCGATGCGATTCTTGCAGGCGCGCCGGGAGCAGAACCAGCGCGCCGAGCGGTGGAATATTCAGCACTAGGCTCTGCGGGCGACCGTGACTCCACACGTCCTGCGTTTCGTACTGCGTGACGTTGAAACAATCGCTGCCGCCAAATCTCGCCTCGTCCGTGTTGACAGTGCAATTCCACCGTCCGGACTCGGGCGCGCCGATTCTGTAACCCGGGCGAGGCACAGGCGTAAAGTTGAAGATCACGAGCACGCAATCGGCGCCCTCGCGTCGCAGGTAGCTGATGACTGTGTTCTGCCGATCGTTGAAATCAATCCACTCGAAGCTCTCTGGATTGGGATCTGACCGCCAGAGCATTGGGATGGCCTGATAGGTTGAACCCAAGAAACGGATGAATTCACCCAGTGCCTTGCGGTCAGGAAGCTCGGCCAGATGCCAGTCAACACTCGATTCCACGTTCCATTCGCGGTCCTGCGCAATTTCTGTGCCCATGAACATGAGCTGCTTGCCGGGCCTCGTGTACTGGTACGTTAGTAACAAGCGCAAGTTGGCCAGCTTCTGCCAGTGATCACCGGGCATCTTCGAATAGAGTGAACCCTTACCGTGCACGACTTCATCGTGAGAAATCGAATTGATGAACCGCTCCGTGTTTTCGTAGACCATCGAAAATGTCAATTGATCGACGTGGTACTTCCTGTGGACGGGATCACGGCTGAAAAAGAACAGCGTGTCGTGCATCCATCCCATATTCCACTTGAAGGTGAAACCGAGCCCCCCCCAATCTGCGGGTTGAGAAACTCCTCCCCACGCCGTCGACTCTTCCGCAATCGTCATCGCTCCTGGCACGTCCTCGGCGATGGCAATGTTGAACTGCCGCAAGAAGTCGATGGCTTCCAAGTTGTCGCGGCCTCCAAAGCAATTGGGAACCCATTCACCTGACTTCCGACTGTAGTCGAGGTACAGCATGGATGCGACCGCATCGACACGTAGTCCATCAATGTGAAACTCACTCAACCAATATAAAGCGTTGGCGATGAGGAAACAGCGCACCTCCGGTCGCCCGTAATTGAAAATGAGCGTTCCCCAGTCAGGGTGTTCGCCTTTTCTCCTGTCCTCGTGTTCGTACAGGGCCGTGCCATCGAAACGGCGCAGCGCAAAGTCATCTTTTGGAAAGTGCGCAGGGACCCAGTCGATGATGACGCCGATGTTTGCTCGATGCAGAACGTCTACGAAGTGGCGGAAGTCGTCGGGCGTTCCGTACCGCGACGTGGGTGCGTAGTAGCCCGTGACCTGATAGCCCCACGATGGGTAGTACGCGTGCTCGGCAATCGGCATCAGCTCGATGTGAGTAAAGTTGTACTTCTTGCAGTGCTCGACGAGCCGGGGCGCGATTTCCCGGTAGGTTAACCAACGGTTCTCTTGCTCGGGTACCCGAGCCCAAGACCCAAGGTGCAACTCGTAGATGGAAACCGCCTCGCGCCGCCAGTCTTTGCTGGCGCGGGCGTCCTGCCACTCGTCGTCACCCCAGGAGTGATTGGCCAGCGCGACACGTGAAGCCTGCGCCGGCGGCACCTCCATTGCGAAAGCGAGCGGGTCGGTCTTCTTTCGCAACCAACCTTCCTTGGTCTTGATCTCGAACATGTAGAGAGCGCCCACTTCGACTCCGGGAACGAATATCTCCCAAACGCCCGAACTTCCCAGGCTGCGCATGGGCAACATGCGGCCGTCCCAACTCGTGAACTCTCCCATGAGCGAAACTCTTCTTGCGTTGGGTGCCCACACCGCAAATGAGGTGCCGCTCTCACCGTCGATTACTCGCGGATGTGCTCCGAGAACCGTCCAAAGGCGCCGGTGGGTGCCTTCGTTGAACAAGTGCAGATCGACGTCACCGAGGGTTGGCAAGAACCGGTACGGATCACCGCGGTCAATCGTGTGTCCGTCAGGGAATTGAAAACGTAGGCGATACCGCAGTGGCATGCGCGCGCCTGCGATAAACGTCGCAAACACCCCTTGCCCGAGACTCGTCATCAGCCGCTCATTTTCATCAATGAGCACCCAGGCCGCGTCCGCGCCCGGGTGATACGCACGGATCACCACGCCAGGTATCCCGCCTACTTCTATCGCGTGAGTGCCCAAATAGGCATGAGGCTGTGGGTGCTCAGCAGCAATCACGTTGCGAAACTGTTGAGGATCTCCGCGAAGGATCGAGTCGCTTTCCAGCGGCAGGTTTTCAGAACTCATGGGTTGGTCCGTTCATAGCAAAGAAGAGCCAAAGAGTGGGGAGCAACCGCAATTCCTTCACCTCGAGCCGATCGACGAGGTGTCTGTGCGGTGTTGAGCATGTCACGCCACGCTCCCTTAGACCGAATGCGCGGAAGGACAAACATCTTCGAACGGTTGCTGGCATTGAGTACCAGCAGCACCATCGGCCCTACTAGCGGTTCGCCGAGTTCATCGGTCTGATCGGGCAATCCGCCTTGTATCAGCATGCCCAAGTACTGCGTCTTGACGTTCGTCCAATCCTCGACCTGCATCTCACGGCCATCGAATCGGAGCCAAGTAACGTCTTTCATGCGAGACGACTCGACACCCCGGCCGGAAAAGAACTTGCGACGCCGCAGCATGGGTAGGCCACGGGCGACACGAAACACCTCGCGCGTGAACTCCAGAAACTCACGATCCGCTGCCGAAAGTTGCCAGTTGACCCAACTGGTCGAGTTGTCCTGACAATAGGCGTTGCTGTTTCCGCCCTGCGTGCGACCCATTTCGTCGCCCGCGGTGAGCATCGGTACACCTTGCGAGAACGCGAGCGTAGCCATTAAGTTGCGCTTGATACGTTCACGTAAGCGCCGGACCGCAGGTGCGCTCGTGTTGCCTTCGGTTCCCCAATTGCGACTGAAGTTGTCCGCAGTACCGTCACGATTGTCTTCACCGTTTGGCAAGTTGTGTTTGCGCTCGTACGATACGAGGTCCTGCAACGTAAAGCCGTCGTGGCATGTCACGAAATTAATGCTTGCCAATGGGCCCCGTCCGGTACTTTGAAACAGGTCGCTCGAGCCAGAGATTCGAGATGCAAGCTCGGAAATCTGCCCTTCATCGCCCCGCCAGAAGCGACGGATGCAATCACGATATTGGGCATTCCATTCGGACCAGCCCGGCGGAAACCCACCCAATCGATAGCCACCTGGACCGACATCCCAGGGTTCTGCAATCAGCTTGACGCGCGAGAGCACAGGGTCTTGTTGGATCACGGTGAAGAAACGACATTGCGCATTGAACTCCGCTGGCTCACGCGCCAAGGTCGTTGCAAGATCGAAGCGAAACCCGTCTACGTGCATTTGCTCCACCCAATAACGTAAGCTATCGAGCACCAGTTGCAGTACGCGCGGGTGAAGTAAATTGAGGCTATTGCCGCAACCAGTGAAGTCCACGGTTTGGCGTCTATCATGCGGGGCCAAGCGATAGTAAGACGCGTTGTCTATCCCGCGAAAGCAGAGCGTAGGCCCGAGTTCGTTACCCTCTCCCGTGTGATTGAAGACGACGTCAAGCAGTACCTCGATGCCCGCCCGGTGAAAGGCCTTGACCATCGACTTGAATTCGCTGACTTGCTCGCCTTGGGTGCTGGTGGCGAAGCGCCCGTCCGGGGCAAAGTACCCAATCGAATTGTAGCCCCAATAATTGGACAAACCGAGCTCAAGCAGTCGCTGGTCTTGAGCAGCTTGGTGGATGGGCAACAACTCTACCGCGGTTACACCGAGCGCCAGCAAGTGATCGAGAATTTCACTCGAAACCAGGCCCAAGTAGGTGCCGCGCAACGCCGGTGGCACTGTGGGGTGGTCCATGGACATGCCCTTCACGTGACACTCGTAAATGAAGGTCTTGCTCCAAGGTGTTTTCGGGCAACGGTCATCACCCCAGGTGAACGCGTCGTCAATTACGATCGAGCGTGGTGCGGTCGCGCCACTGTCTTGGTCATTATAGGACAGATCCAACTCGGGTGAGTCGACCTGGTACCCCAGCGTCCAGCTGTCCCCCATGACCGGGCTCGATATAGCTTTGGCGTAGGGGTCCAAGAGCAGCTTATTGGGGTTGAATCGATGGCCTTGGTTGGGCGCGTAGGGCCCATGGACACGATATCCATAGCGCTGACCTGGCCGAATTCCGGGCAAATAGCCGTGCCAGACGTCGTTGGTTTTTTCGGGCAGCACTACCCGTTCCATTTCACGCGTCGGGTCGTTGCTGTCGAACAAGCACAACTCGACGCGATCGGCGTGATCGGAAAAGACTGCAAAGTTGACTCCCCGACCATCCCAAGTTGCGCCGAGAGGAAACGGCAAGCCGGGCCGAGCGCAAGACGTCATTGGAACCACACTCGGCTACCCTGATGCAACGCGCTGTGTCGTTTGCGAGTCCGGGTGGTTTGGTTACGATGTTCAAACGTTTCGTGCATGTCCGATTGGGACCAAAAAGCCCTCGGCCAACACGATGCGCCCCGTCTTTGACAAATTGCAAGGTCGCAGCGCCAATTTCTGGGGCCCATATTCGACCCAGTCGATATTCAAGCGCGCGCAAGACGATTGGCCGGGCCATATAGCCACCAAACCACAGTAAGTGACATCGTCGAGTCGGGGAGAGAGCGCGTGTAGGTCAACGCGAGCGCACGAGCCGCATCACGTGTCCCACGCGTTCACTCGGGTCGAGTTTCACGTAGCTTCGGCTACCTCGCCAAGTATGCCGAACACCCGTCAGCAGGTCTTCCACCTCGAACATTTGGTCTTCACGAAGTCCCAATTCTTGCAACGGCAAGTGGACCAGGCTTTCGTGCATTCGAAGGGGGTCGAGATTGACGATGATGATGAGGTCATTGGCACCCGCCTGCTTGTGATATGCGAGGATCTGCTCGTAGTCCGTGGTTAGGAAACGGAGGTTCCCGAGCTGCGAAAAGGCAGGGTTCTCTTTGCGAATTCGGTTCAACTTGGCGATGTCTTGCTTGATATTCCCAAATTGATTCCACTTGCGTTGCCGAATCTCGTACTTCTCGGAATTGAGGTACTCCTCACTGCCCGGAGCAACCGCGCGGTTTTCGCACAGTTCGAAGCCGCTATAGATGCCGTACGTGGGAGAAAGCGTGGCGGCAAGCAGCAGGCGAATCCGAAAAGCAGGGCGTCCGCCCGTTTGCAGGAAAGCATGCAGTATGTCTGGCGTATTCGCGAAGAAGTTCGGACGAAAGTACTGGACGGTAGTCGGCTCGGTGAGGTCCGTGAGGTAATCGCGAAGTTCCCAAGCTGAGTTCTTCCACGTGAAGTACGTGTAGCTCTGCGAAAAGCCGCCCTTAAGCAGATTTTTCATGCGTTTGGGGCGAGTGAAAGACTCAGAAAGAAACACGACGTCCGGGTGGCGTTGCTGGACTTCAGCGAGGATCCACTCCCAAAAGGCGAAAGGCTTCGTATGAGGATTGTCGACCCGAAAGACCTTCACTCCATGTGAGATCCAAAACAGAAAGATCTCCAAACACGCTTTCCACAGGTTCTCTCGGTCATCACACCAGAAGTTGATTGGATAAATGTCCTCGTACTTCTTTGGCGGATTTTCCGCGTACTGAATCGTCCCGTCTGCGCGAATGAAAAACCAGTCCGGATGCTCCTTGCACCAAGGATGATCCGGCGAGCATTGCAGTGCGTAGTCTAGAGCAATCTCCAGCCCGAACTCGCGCGCGGTTGCAACCAACTGGTCAAAGTCGGCGAGGGTTCCAAGGTCTGGGTGAATCGCCAAGTGTCCACCCTCTGACGCCCCGATCGCCCATGGGCTTCCGAGATCGCCCGCTTGGGCTTCCCGCGCATTGTTGCGACCCTTGCGATGGGTCCTGCCGATTGGGTGAATGGGCGGTAGGTAGACTACATCGAAACCCAAGGCCGCTAGCTCGGGTAAGCGTTCTTCCACATCGGCAAACGTGCCGTGTTGCCCAGGAATCTTGCTCTGCGAGCGCGGAAATAGTTCGTACCAGGCGCCGAACGATGCCACTTCTCGTTCTACTCGGACTGTGAGGATTCGGCTGCTGCGCGTGGCATCTTCGGGGACCAATGGCCCCTGTGCAAGCGCAAGCACCTCGGGCGATTGCGCGGTCGTCAGACGCTCGTCCATGCGCAGCGATGACTCAGTAAGACGTTGGCTTGCCGCCACAAGCCGAGCAGCAACATCGGGTGCACGGTGCTTGGCACACAGCTGAAGTAGCACGCGACCTACGGCCAATGCCGGGGCGACATTTTGACCAGCCCCGAGCCGCTTACCAAGGTCGCGCACCCACGTCGCGTACTTATCGGGCCACGCTTCTATGACGTATTCCCAGATCCCCAGTTGGTCGACCGTGAATTCGGCATGCCAGCGATCGGGATCGAATTGGTAGGCGAGAGGCACTCGCTGCCAATCACTCTGTCCCTTTTGTCGGAAGAGCAGATGACCGGCAATCTCGTCGTGACCATCCTTGAAGATGTCGACTTCAACTCGAAGCGTCTCACCCAATACGCGCTTAACGGGGTACCGGCCTGCGTCGAGCTCGGGTGTAACGTGCTCGATGACGAGGCGCGGCAGTGCAGATCCTGCGTTGCTCATCGCTGTTGCGGACATGCCCGACGTTGTCATGAATTGCACCAACGGGGTGCATCACGGGGCACGACGGCCGGCAGTGTTTGCGCAGCGGGGCGCTTCGTCAAGCGCCAAGCGCGGCACACCGCCACGACGGATCACGCGGCAGTAGCCTTGCATAATCGAAGGATTCAGGAATGAAACAGGTCGAGCGGCTGATATACCAAGACTCGTAACTTCAAGAAGTTATAATGCACATAACGCTGGCATAGTTCCTGCTGCGGCCTTTTGGCAGCCTTGTCGACCCCTCCACCAAAGTACTGATGCAGAAGAAGCCAGGAACGCGAGATACCTTGCCCCACGTAGATGTGCACGAAGCCGACCTCGCCCTGGACATGGGAGACACGACTGCTGCGCGCTACTCGGACCTGTCAGTGCCGACATCCGTTTGGCGACCCCGCACGCAGACGACCCCCCGCCTGCTCTTGGCACGGTCCGACGACAGTATTGGACCCATTCTCGCACCCTTGCAGGATGTCATGGGCACGGCGATCATTGACGAGGTCGTGGATGGCAATCAGCTGGACGCGGCACTGCAAAAAAACGGTCCGTACGCGCTGGTCATCAGCCAGGCCATCTTGCCGGGTATGCGGGGTCTAGAGGTGCTTGCCAAGGCGAGAGAGCGTGGCGACAACACTCCCTTCGTCTTGATTCAATCGATGCATCAGAACTTTGTTCGAATCACGATTGGCGGCGGGCCAAACTCGATTGTGTCCACGCGTTTGGTCAACACCGTTGCCCTGTTGGACTTGGTGCAGCAGATGCTGAGCCCCAAGCGTCTGGGCAAGTCGACCCAATAGCGTTTACGGCGCTCGAGTCCAGGAGATCGGTAGGCGTCGTTGCCTGACGCGAGGTCAGCTCGAGTCATTCACTGGACGGCAGTGGCGGTGTTTGAATGGGCGCGCTCGCTGCCGGTTCAGGATTGCGCTCCGCGGGTCTGGTGTTCGCGCCCTCTGCGGTCGAGGCAGGAATCGCTCCCGGTTGCTGCTCGACCGAAGTCGCAGGCTTCAGTAAGCTTCCCACCGCGCTTCCACCCATCGCGTTGACAACTTCGCGCCAGTCCCAAGCTGACGCAATTGGTTTGCTAGCTGGCGTTTCGCGCCTTGAGGGCGTCGCTCGTGCAACGTTGCGCGCCACGACGCTGCGTTCTACGGTCGGGCTGGCCACGTGTTCGTGTTGCTGCGCTGCGGGGTCGCCTTGCTGCAGCACTTGAGGTGATGCGAGTTCGTCAACTGGTGGAACCCCGGTCGCGACAGTTGCGATTGCTCGTGTGAAAGTAGCAGTTGCTACGACGTTAGTTTTTGACGCCGCACCGACCTTGCGTCGCCCATAGTAGGTGTTGATCGAGATCATCACCAGAATGATAGCGGCCGTCGCAACCAATACTATTCTGCCGAGGCCATGTTCACGAGCAGGACTGTCTGCGATCGTCGTATCCAGACTTGCCAGCGGTTCTGCCGGCTGTGGCTCAACAACAGAAACCGGCTGCGAGGGTTCGTCCAGTATGGTTTTCGCAAGCTCAATGGGTGCAGCCGACGGGTTAGTCGCCTCGGCGGCTACGAGCGATGTGCTTTGTTGTGTTGGTGCTTCGCGGAAAGGGTCAATGTCGTCAGCTACTACCAGCTCGACATCGCGTTCACCGCCACCCACGACCTCACGCAGTGCGGCCGCCAGATCACGCGCGGACTGAAACCTTCGATCCGGGTCCCGATCAGCAGCTTTGGCGAACCAATCATCGAACCCTGCAGGTACCGGTGCCAGTCGTGACGGTATTGGCATGTCGCGAACGCAAATCTGCAGCACCAGATCACCGAGCGCATTGCCAACGAAGGGCCTCTGTCCGGTGAACATCTCAAATGCAATGACGCCCAACGACCAAAGATCAGATCGATTGTCTACCGTCTTGTTTCCTTGGACCTGTTCGGGACTCATATAGTGGGGCGTACCGATGAGCGATCCGGTTCTGGTTTGCGAGGACTCAGCGATCCACTCGGGGTTTTTGATCTTTGCGACACCAAAGTCCAAAACCTTGGCGACTTCTTCGTCTTCGTTGTGTACCAGGAAGATGTTGTCGGGCTTCAAGTCTCTGTGGACAATGTTGCACTCGTGGGCGCGGGTCGCGGCACGTGCCACATGGGTGACGATGCGAAGGGCTTCCGACGGCGCCAGCCGACCCAAGCGATGCAGTCGTTGCGCCAATGACTCACCTTCGAGCAGCTCCATGGCAATGAACGGCTGATCACCGTCGACGCCATAGTCCAAGACCTGCACCACGTGCGGACTGCGAAGCGTTGCGGCAGCCTGCGCTTCGCGGAGGAACCGATCAAGGGCTCCGGCCTGGCGAGCTATGGCCAGATCAATGAGCTTGATTGCGACGGTGGCCCCTAACACCAACTGTTCGGCGCGCCAAATGGTACCGAATCCGCCTTCGCCCAATTGGTGTTCCAGGCGATAGCGTCCTGCCAATACCTTTCCTTCGAGAGTCTCTGGTTCGCCCATTTGCGCCTCAGCGACCATAGCGCTAGGCAGGCTTTAAGTGCAGTATTACCTGCGCCGGCCACTTCCACAGCTTTCGTAATCGTCGTAGGCTACGCTCAAATGACCGATATCCTTGCATTAGAATTCAGTCGCTACCTGCAGAGGCCCCAACATCCCCGCGGTCGGCGCACGCCTCACTACACGGGGCTCATCATGTCCGCGATACTGGGCTTGGCTGGCGCGGCATGCAAACCCAAGGCGCATCCTACCAAACCAGCCACACGGAGTTCAGCGGCTTCTGCTCAAACTTCCGCGACAGGGGCCGCGCCTTGGCTACAGCCACCCCGAAGGTCCTTCGTGAAACCCGAAGGTCCCGCTTTTGCGATCATGGCCGGCGAGGGCCTGGGTCCTATCAGGTTCGGTGCCAACGTAGCGACGATCGAGAGGCTCATGGAGTCCAAGTGCGAAGAGCTTACCGACAAATACTGTCGCTATGTTGCGGCTGGCATTGAGTACGAATTGGAAAACGGTGTCGTGTCTGGCATTGTCGTCTATCGTCACGACCGCCCCGTTGTAGGAAGTCCCGGTAAGACTTGGGGGCGCACGCGTTGCGCGATATTGCCTGACCTTACGCCCCGCGTGATTGTCGGTTACGTGCATGCGAACTTGGGCAATCCGCAGTCTTCCGAAACGATCGATGAGGCTAACCCGAATCGTACGGCGTTGCGTGAGCAGTACCAAGGGCTAGTGCTCGAGTTTGACCGCGGCGAATATACCAAGGAGCTGGTCTTGGGCAGCATTCGCATACTCAGACTCGACAACCCGCCCAAACCCAAGGCAGTCGTGGTTCACAAGGGGCCACCGGAACCGTTGCATTGATCATGTTGGTGTTCGGGGCCCCGGCCCCGAACACATCTTGCCCGAACATATCGTTGGGGCGTTGAGAACTCGGTCCGAACACATCTTGCCCGAACATATCGTTGGGGCGTTGAGAGCTCGGCCCGAAGACATCTTGCCCGAGGACATCGTTGGGGCGTCGAGGCGGAGGGACGTACTGAGGGAATGACATGCCGACGGTAGAGGACCTCTATCTGAACGTTCGGCGGCGTTCTTGGGCTAACTGCTGACTGATAATGCGCTGGGCTTCAGGGGGCTCTACCAGCGTCCACACGTCGTGGTCAGGGCGAGAAGGGGCGATCTCGAGTAGGATCGCAGCCGCTTGTTCGGCGGTGATGCCACCAAAGTGGCGACCCGGTAATTCCACGACGGCGGAGCGCGCGCGCAGGCCTTCTAGTGTCGCGAGGATTCTCTGCAAAACGTCGCGATAGATGCGTTCACCGAAATCAGCGCGGGCGCCTGCCCCAAACAACAGCAACTTGTCGTACGGCATATGCGGCTTTCCAGGCAGCAGCAACACCTCGCCCAGTTTGCCGGTTGCAAAACCCTCGAGCATCAAGCGAGAAAGGCGTCCGCTCAGTCGCCAGTCGATCAGACCTGCAACACCGTGAGCAGGCCGTTCGTCGGCCAACGTGGTCGCGACGAGTACCTCGGTACTAGCGCAATCCAAGCGTCGGAGATGAGGTGCAATGAATCGCAGATCCATGATGCTGCCGGTACCCCGCGCCGACTACTCGTCCTTGGTACGCGCGGGGGTTGAATAGGGCTCGTCAACTCGGCCGCTCTCATCGGCAACCTGGTCCAACACGCCGTTGACGAACGCGCCGCTTTCTTCCGTGCCGTAGCGTTTGGCAAGTTCAACGGCCTCATCCAGCGCCACCGCCCGCGGTACATCGAGTCGATGCAGCAGTTCATAGACGCCCAGGCGCAATACGTTCCGATCCACGCGCGTCATACGTTCCACGCGCCAATGGACGCTGGCCTTTGTGATACGAGCATCAAGGTCATTCATCACACTCATGGCGCCCTGGACCAATTCGTTGGCGTAGGCCTTGCCTTCAGGGTCGCTGGGCGTTTCACGCCAGAAGTCGTAAATGGCCTGTTCGATGTCGTTTCCCGAAGCATCAATGGCAAACAAGATTTGCAGAGCCGCTTCCCGAGCTGTGGATCGAGCACCCATTCTCAACAACCAAGGCTAGCGAGGTTGCCGAGCAGCGATACCATTTCGATCGCCGCCAAGGCCGCATCGAAGCCTTTGTTACCTGATTTGGCACCCGCGCGATCCACGGCTTGCTCAAGCGAATCCGTGGTGAGAACACCTAGGGTAACCGGTAGCCCGGTTGACAACGAAACGGTCGCTAACCCTTTGGTCACTTCGGCCGCGATATATTCGAAATGAGGTGTACCTCCCCGGATCACGGCGCTGACGGCAATAACTGCATCGAATTGCTTCGATTGCGCCAAACGCGAACAGGCGAGCGGAATCTCCCAAGAGCCGGGTACTTTCACCAACGTAATTCGCTCTGGCTCAGCTCCGTGCCTCAGCAGAGCATCGAATGCACCCTCGACGAGCCGATCCACGATGAATGCGTTCGCGCGTCCGGCGACGATTGCGAAACGCGCCCCTGGTGGGACGACCAAGGTGCCGGCGACAGTATGCGCGTGCGTTGGGGAATTGTCGGGATTCATGACGAGCCCTACGTTAGCCTGTTGAGCGCGGGGGCACCAGGGGTACAAACTCGACAATCTCGAGGCCGTGGCCTTCAATTCCAGCTAGGCGCTTTGGGTTGTTCGTCAGCAAGCGTAGCCGACGTACACCGAGATCGCGCAGAACCTGGGCCCCAAAACCGTATTCTCGCAACGGTTCCGTTGAAGGCTGGGCTGCCGGGTCGTGGCCGCTCCCGGCCACCGCTTGAATTTCTGCAAGAAAATCAGTTTGGGCGGGCAAATAGACGAGGACTCCACGGCCTTGCGCTTCAATTGCGTCGATGGCTTCGGGCAGGTTGCGGCGACCATCGCCGGCGGTTGCGGCAAAGACATCACCGAGTGTGGAGCCCACGTGCATTCGACACAGCATGGGCTCTTCACCTGCGAGCGAGCCATACACGAATGCCAACGATTGCAGTGAATCGATGGTGTCTTCGTACAGGTACGTGGTCCAGGATTTACCTGTGCGGCCGAACCGCACGACTGCTGATTGCAGTCGCTTCACTAGTATCTCGGTCTGCAACCGATATCGAATCAGGTCAGCGATGGTGACGATTCGGAGCGAATGCCGTTGGGCGAATACTTCGAGATCCCCAAGGCGCGCCATGGATCCGTCATCGTTCATGATTTCGCAGATGACGCCCGCCGGTGTTAGCCCGGCCAAGCGCGCCAGATCAACAGATCCCTCGGTTTGGCCGGCGCGAACCAAGACGCCGCCGCGCCGTGCCTTGAGCGGTAGGACATGACCCGGGACTACCAAGTCATCGGGTTGAGCATTGGGATTCATGGCGATGCGAATGGTGTGAGCCCTGTCCGCAGCGCTGATGCCCGTCGTGACACCATCACGTGCTTCGATGCTAACGGTAAACGCTGTCCCGAGCGTCGGCCCCGCCCGATCCGGCAGCTTCATCATGGGCAAGTCAAGTCGTTCGATTTGACTTTCCGTGAGGGCCATGCAGATGAGACCACGACCGTGGGTCGCCATGAAATTGATGGCATCGGCCGTTACGAATTCCGCGGCAAGGCAGAGGTCGCCTTCATTCTCGCGGTCCTCGTCGTCGACCAGTATCACCATCTTGCCGACGCGAATGTCTTCGATGGCCGCGACCACTTGCTGCAAAAGCCCCGGATCGATGTCCAACTGTTTGGGTGGATAAGACGGCAGTCGCTTACTTCTACTCATGCACAAATCCTGCTCGAACGAGAGCCTGGTGGAGGTCGGCATCGCGGTTGATAGTCGCCCCCTTGGAGCTCCCCGCTATCGTAAACTGCGAGAGGGCGTTGACCACGTAACGAGCGATGACGTCAACTTCGAAATTCAAGCTGTCCCCCGGTCTTGCGCGGTCGATCGTCGTTGCTTGGCGGGTGTGCGGAACGATCATCACGCTGAATCGATCATCGAGCACCTCATTCACGGTAAGGGAGACGCCTTCGATGGCCACTGAACCCTTGGGTGCCACGTACTGCAGCAGCTCTTCAGGTAGCTCGAGAATCAGGCGCTTGGCATCGCCCACGTGTACGGCGCTCAACAACTGGATCACGGCGTCAACATGGCCACTGACCCAATGACCCCCCAATCGATCACCAACGCGTAGGGCCCGCTCTAGGTTTACCGCGGACCCCATCGCGAGGCGTCCGAGACTGCTTCGACTGAGCGTCTCCGCTGACACGTCTGCGATGAATCCGCCTTTTTGTGTTTCACTAACAGTCAGGCACACCCCGTTGACGGCAACGGACTCACCCAATGTCCACTCGTCGAGATCAGACTTCACCAAGATTCGCTGCCCTTGTGCGCTCTCAGTTCGAGCCTGTATATGGCCCACAGCTTCAACGAGACCTGTAAACACGCGCAGCCCATAGCACCTGTTACGGCGGCGGCCATTGACTCAAACGGGATTCGAGTTGATGACCGGATGCGTCATTTCTCGATTTGATCGAAAGATCTCGCGGCCGTGTGCGCTTCGCGACCCCATGACGCGCAATCATTGCATTGACAACGAAAAACCGGCAGTCTGACCACTGTCATGAAACGGTCGCACGCGCGAATCCCCATCGCCGTTGGTGTCGTCGGTTCCTTTCTGCTTGCTGGCTGCGGACCCAACGTACAGATGATCTACGAAGGCAACGTTCGTTTCGAACACTGCTATCGATTGGACCTGGATCCTTCGATTGCTCCCAGCCATCGACGTGCTTGTTGGCAGGACTGGCTTGCGCGGCACACCTACGGTCAAAGTAGCGACCGGTTGACGCACGCGCAACAGCGACAGGAAGCGTTGAATCGAGGCGATCAGGCTACGTTGCCCCTGCTGGGCGACGCTGGAGTTCAGCAGCGGCAAGTCAGCGCGCCTATGCCGATGCCCAGCAACATCTATAGTGCGCCGCCTCCAGCCCTTTCAAGGTGACCGCTTGATGTAGGTCCATCAGATCCATATCGCACTTTGTGGGATCTTTTTCTTGTTGATGGCACGAAGGGACTGTCCATCGCGGCGACGTTCGTGCATCACGCGAACATGATTTTGTCCCCATTGTTCGAACGCTATGTCGAGAGGGCTCCAATCAGCGTGATGGCACGCACCTTGATGGAAGCCGCGTTGGTACCGGAAGAACTCGATACGCTTTTCGAGCAACACGCTGACCGTCAATACACGCGCACACTGCTGTTCTCGTCAATGGTTGACCTGATGGGGGTTGTCGTCAGTAAGAGTCGCCCATCTGTGCATGCTGCGTTTAGGGAGTCCAAGGAATCGCTTGGTGTCTCGCTGCCCGCCGTCTACGAGAAGCTCAATGGCATTGAGACAGCTGTGACCAGTCAGTTCGTGCTTCACTCGAGCACCAAGCTTGGTGACGTCATCGTGAGCATGAAGGGAGAGTTGCCCCCGCTGATTGATGGATACCGCGTCAAGATTATCGATGGTAACCATCTGGCGG
>CAZCNI010000001.1:7933-19016 GCA_964499765.1 uncultured Polyangiaceae bacterium | reverse complement strand
ACGCGAACATTGATTTGTGCAAGTTCGTAGCCATGTTCAGCGACCAGAGACTCGAATGTTAGCAGGGACTTGTTACCGGGGCTTTGCTCTAGCAGGAGCTGACGCTGTCGGAGTGCTCGCGTATAAGCGAGCCGGGTCTCTTGTGTAGCGGCATCCGAATAGAGCGCCATTCGGGCCAACAGATTGCGTCGCGTGGTGGCTGACCCCGTGACGAGTTCGAGGTCATTTGGGTGAAATACCACAATCGGTGAACACATCGCATATTGCGCCAGCTTCGTCGTGCGCTTGCCGTCAATGAAACCTTGGCGTTGGTGACCGTCCAGAATCAGTCGCTGGTGGCGACGCAGACCGTCTTCATCCATGTGGGCTGTTACAACCAGTGATTCTTGCCTGTTCTGAAGTACCTCTCGGAGCTGTTCGGTGCGAAAGCTACGCCCAGTTGCTGCGATGCAGAGTGCCTCGAGCACGCTGGTTTTTCCCTGACCATTCCCGCCAACCAAGACGTTGACGGATCGAGAGAATTCGTACTCGGCGGCCTTGAGATTGCGCACGCCGTGAACGGCAATTCGATCGAATCTCAGTAGAGCCGTCAAATCCGCATGGGCATAACGACAGCGAGGAAATCAAAGGACTCAGACGCCGAGGCAGGACGTATCACAGCGGGGTCGAGTTCACCGCCGAGGCCAAGGAGTAGCTCGTCGTCAGGTATGGCGTTGGCAATGTCGAGAAAGTATCGGGCATTGAAGCCGATGGTGATTTCTGGCCCGTCGTAGTCGATCCCGACCTCGTCGAAACCTTCGCCACTTTCGGGGCTCTCGGTTTCAAAGCGCAGGGTATCGCGAGCGAGCGTCAGCTTGACGCCTCCGGTTCGATCGCTAGCTGCAACAGACACGGCTTTTAGTGCCTCAGCAACACCAAGACGCGGAGCGCGAACGACTCGTTCAGAAGCGCTGGGTATAACTTGGTCATAGGGAGGAAACTGCGCGTCCACCAACTTGACGCTGAATTCTAGGGTACCCGTACGGAAGAAGGCGTTGGGCCCGTGACGCAACATCTCCAATTGCGGCTCGCCCTTGCTAGGGTCATCGGACTTTGCGGCTTCGGCAAGGGCGTCGTCACAGATACGCTTCAACTGCTGAATCCCCTTGAGCGGTATCATCAGAGTCTGTGATTCACCGTTTTGCTTCAGCGAAGCTTCAGCTTTGGTAAGTCGGTGCCCATCGGTGGTGACCATGCGCAAACGGTTGCCCTCATGCTCGATGAGTGCGCTATTGAGCGCCATACGCGAGTCATCCGTGGAAATGGAGAACTGCGTTGACTGAATGAGCGAAGACAACGTTCCAACGGGTAGCAACAGTGGTTGCGCACCTGGCTCGGGTTTTGGCAATTGCGGAAATTCACTGCCGGGCAAACCGTGGATTGTGAATCGTCGTGCCGTACCTACGGAACGTAGTTGCAAGGCAGATCCTTCAGTGACGGTTAGCGAGAGTTGACCTTCAGGCATCATGCGAACGCGTTCGAAGAGATCGCGCGCCCCAACCGCGATGGATCCGCCCTTGTCTACTTCAGCCGGGATGACGCCACTAACCGCAAGAAACAAGTCAGTTGCAGCGAGACGGATTTGAGACGGACTGACCACTTCGATCAGCACATTGCCGAGCACCGGCATCGTGCCCTTCTTGTCCGCTACGCCCTGACAGCGGTCAAGAATGCGCGAGAAGTCCTTCTTGATAACAATGACCTGCATGTGGAATCGGGTATTACCGAGCTATTGGGCTTTTCGCCAGAGGCATTGCACCCTGGTTCAAGGTCGGCCAGCTATCCGATGGTGTACACCGGACGGGTCGAAGATCTGAGCTATCTCTGTAAGAAATTTAACTAGTAGGGGGTCTTCGTAGTAGGGGGTGGGGAAAACTGGGTGGTCCGTGTAACTGGTCGTTAAGTAATCAGAAACTTAGCAGCAGGGGTGTGAGGATCTTCCAGGAGCCGGGTGCCTCACTTGTGGGTTCTTCTGAGCGCATAAGATTGTCAATAAGTTGACACCGAAGTCCCCGAGAGGTTTTCCCGAGATTGTCCACACCCTGTGGGGATCTGCTCCTGGTCGCGAGCCGACGCCCTCGATTGGGTATTTTTCGGCGTGTTTTTGAAGCCAAGCCTGGGTCAGCCTCGTCACTCTGCAACGGGTTCCAGCCGAACCAAAGCCTCAACGAGTGTGGTCCGCGTGTCTTGATAAGTCCTGGGACCCACCGATCCTGTGACTTTTGCCCGTTCGAGGTCGGCGAGTTCATTGAGCAAGCGCGTGCGCGCATGGTCCTGCAAGACTTTGGGGGCATCCTGGTTGGACCGACGGTGGCGGTACAAGGCGAAGAGCAAGCCAAGCAACGCCAGGCTAGATGCCACCACAGCAGCCACGACGCGACCTGATCCGAGAGTGGGGAGACCTCGGATCTCGAATCTCAATTCGGCGGGAGGTCGTGTCCGTTGATCGAATGTCTGCACTGCGACCAGTAACCGCTGCCCACTTTGGGATGCTGAAGGGCGAGCCTCTTGAAACCCGTCCACGCTCAGCTCGGTAGTTCGAGAAGAAGCAACACCTACGCGGGCCTGCATCACATGGGGCGGCAATCCAACTTCGAACGACGCGGTTGATGTATTGTGTCGGGGAATCTGGAAAGTGAATGACAGTTGATGCTGGCCAGGCGTGACAGCACCCTCCAAGCGTACCCCAAGCGGCGACACTTGTACCTGTACGTCTTCACCCGATGCCTGGGCGGTAACGGCTTGTCTGTCACTAGGAAGGTTTACCTGAACTTCATCCGGGACCCAGACTGACTGACCCACATTGTAAACGCGGTACAAGACTTCGAATTGGAACACGCTATCGCGCGGCTCGACGAAAACCATGCTCTCGAATGCGACCAAGGCTTTGCCAATATCGCGCACCGTGTCCAGCCGGTGAAGTGTCACCACGACGCCATGCTGTGCCGTGAGCTGAAATGGGGGCAATCCGTAATGCGCGGCATTGCTGTCTAGCAGCAGGCGATAACTGACGGCGGAATCCGACGAAAGTTGCCCAAAACGAGCCATTCCTGAACCGTCGGTGACGGCAGTTTGTTGCCGCTCGGTATTACCCTCCGCCACGGATTCTCGATGTATCTGAAGGACTACCGATGCGCCCGCGACGGGTTGATTCGCGTTGTCCACCACATGCACTTCGACGGTTCCTGGTGCGACTGCCGCAGTTTGGCTCAGCGAGCCCAGCGGCGACTGCTGGGACGCAGCCGAACCTGGCCCGGCACCTTCACTCTGGCCATCCACTGACGGATGTCCCGGCGGCAATTGCTCGGCCGCGTCGTCATTATCGTCGTCATTTGACTGATCAGCCTGGTTAAGCGCTGACTCCGCGAGGTCCGCTTCATTGGGTTGTTGCGACGCGGAATCGGCCAGCGCTGTCGGGCCTGAAAGAATACCCAGCAACAGAAGGCTTGTTCCGAGGCAAGCCCCGACTAGCGCTGCGTGTATCTGTCGCGGAAAGGCGTGCTTCATAATGCCTTCCCGGGTTTGCGGCTCTTGGATTTGGCTGACTTGCGTTTGGTGTCGCCTTCGTTCTTACTCATGAGAAAGCGGTTGATACGCTCCTCTACACGTTCGCGGCGCCCTTTGACAGACTCATCGAATGACGAAAGCATCTGCTTTGCCTGGTTACGCATTCGGCCGCTCTCTGCTGCAAACTCAGCATCCGAGATCTTCCCAAAACGATGTTCCTGTTCGAGATCGCGTAGCCCTCGCAGGATACTTATCTTTTCTTGTTCGCGGTGTTCGGGTGCGGCAAGCTCAAGCGCTTCTTCGAGGCTCAGCGCCTCTTCATTAGTGAGCTCCCCTAGACTGAGCCAGAGCGTGACCATGGCCAGCACGAGCAGAGTGGCTGCTAGTACGAGTAGTGCAGGCCCAACACCGTAAAGAGTACCGGTCAAGACCAGAAGAAAAAGCACGGCAAGGGGCCAAAAGGTTGAGGCTTGCTTAAGCCAGTCTTCTGAAGTCGTCACGATTCACCTCGCAGAGGCCGGCGGTTAGTCGTCAATGGCAAACTAGAACGCACAAGGCTCCATGCACCGAGCGTACCCCAGGAGAACTCAGGCCAGATGGATACGGCAGCGCCAAGAATGAGCACTAGTACGCCAAACCAAATCCAAGATACCAACGGGTTGACGTGAATCTGGAACTCGGCACGCTTGGTCTCTGGATTGGCGCTGCCCACTACCACGTAGAGGTCGGAACCCATTGAGCGCATCAAGCCCACTTCCGTGGTTGGGCTGCCAGGCATGCGGTGATAGATGAACTTGGCGGGACTCAGGCGGCCGAGGTTTTTGCCGGCTTTGGTGACCTGCATGTCCGCGAAAACCATGCGCTTGGTCGTGTCCGCATTCTCCTCATCCGAACAACCGAGGCCACCGGGACACATGCGCGGCCCGGTATAGGTAAGCGAATAGTCGCCGAGGGTTACGGTTTGACCGGGAGTAAGACTTGATTCCTGCGTGAGCGACCAAGCCGTTCCCATGAAACCAATGAACATGGCGGTGATTCCTAGGTGGACCGCGTAACCACCGTAACGTCGCCGGTTCTTTGAGACTAGGCGTACCAGGGCAGTAAGCAGTCCCTCGGGTGCGTTGCGCTCGACCGAGGCTGCCATGCGCGCACGCACACCGAGCACCAGCTCCTGCGCTACGACGGTAACGTTCATGGCCGCGAGTATAACGGTGACAAATGGTGCGGCGGAGGCCAGTTTCTGCGTTACGATCCCGAGCAGGCCTGGCGAAGTAATGTCTTTGGCCACGAATGCAGGGCAGCCTAATCGCGCCCCGAACTTTGCATGCAGCACACCGGCGACCAGCATGGCCAAAGCAGGAGCAATGAGATGGTTTTTCAGGCTCTTGCCACTGGTGCGCCGCCAACCGAGGAGAGGGGAAGCCCCCATGAGAAAGAACACGATGAGCCCAAGCGGAACCGCCCAACGATTGAAAAATGGCGGGCCCACCACGACGGATTCGTGCCAGATCCATTCGCTAATCTTAGGGAAGGTCGTTGCAACCAAGATGAACGACATCAGCCCTACGAGCGCCCAGTTGTTTAGGACGAACGCCGCTTCTCGGCTAAGCAACGTTTCAATGCGGCCCTGACCGCGCAGTGCTGGGAGTCGCCAAACCACCAAGCCTACCAACGTTGCTATGACCAACCCCATGAACCAAACGAAGTAGATGCCAATGTCGCTTTGCGCAAAGCTGTGTACGCTAGAGATGAGGCCCGAGCGGGTTAGGAACGTGCCGAAGAGGGTCAGGAAGAACGTGAGCCCGATCAGAAATACGTTCCAAATCTTGAGCATGCTGCGGCGTTCTTGGATCACTGTCGAGTGCAGAAATGCCGTAGCCGTGAACCAGGGCAAGGCCGCGGCATTTTCTACTGGATCCCATGCCCAGAAGCCTCCCCATCCGAGCTCTTCATAGGCCCAGACCATGCCGAGCACGTTGCCAATCGACAGGGCGAGCCAGGCAAATAGCATCCACTTGCGAACCGCAATTAGCCATTCTTCGTGCAGGCGACCGGTGACGAGGGCGGCCACGGCGAATGCAAACGGAACCGAGCACCCAACGAAACCAGTGTAGAGGGCGGGCGGGTGGACGATCATCCAGTAGTTTTGTAGGAGAGGATTGAGCCCTTCGCCTTCCACGGGTGAGCCAGCGAGGCTCACCTGAAACGGATTGGCCGCGAACAGCATGAGAACCGCAAAAAAGCCTTCGATTGCCACAAGAGTGGCAATTACGGCCGGTTGCAGCATGCGGTAGCGCCCTCGCATCCAGCGCACGCAAAGCGCCGTGAAGACGGCGAGGAGCGTGGTCCACCACAAGAGCGAACCATCTTGTCCACCCCAAAGGGCAGCGATCAAGTACCCGAGCGACATCGAGCGGTCGCTGTAATGCGCCACGTATCGCAGACGGAAATCGTGCGTCACGAACGCGTACGCGAGCATCGTGAGTGCGACCCCCACGAGTGCACTGGTGGCGTATGCACCCAGGCGGGCACTGCGCAACCAGCGGAGCCGATCACGAAGGGCGGCGACGGCTACGGCAAAGGTATACGCGCACGATACCAGTACCGCGTAGAGCATGAGCGAACCGAAATCAGGCAAGGACTGCCACATTGGATGTTCAGTCTAGCGCAGCTGTCACGATTGAGACCTGGAAGCAGTGCGGATTCCGAAATGGGAAGTGGGGATACCTAGGGGGCGTCGCCCTCGGACGAAATCGTGGTGCCCACCGATTCACCTAGACAGGCTCGCTCGATGTTACCGGGGTCCATACGAAAAACCCGCACTGGCAGCCCGTTGTCCCGGCAGAGGGTTACTGCGGTTGAGTCCATGACCCCCAAGCGATCTTGGAGAAACCGGTCATAGGATACGTGCTTGAGGAGGGTCGCGTTGGGGAAGCGGATGGGGTCGCGGTCATAGATTCCGTCGACCTTGGTCGCCTTGAATAGGGCCTCTGCGTGCAGTTCCATGGCACGCAGAGCCGCGGCGGTGTCAGTGGAAAAGTACGGATTGCCAGTACCAGCGGCGCAGATAACCACGTAGCCGCGCTCGAGATGGCGAATTGCGCGGCGTCGGATATAGGGCTCGGCAACACTGCGAATCTCCATGGCCGTCATAACGCGTGTCGGGCACTTGTGCCGTTCAAGAGCATCTTGAAGTGCCAGAGAGTTGATGACCGTGGCGAGCATTCCCATATAATCGCTCTGCGCTCGATCCATTCCTTCACCGGCACCGCGCATGCCCCTAAAGATATTGCCGCCGCCCACGACGACGGTTACTTGAATTCCCGCTTCGCGGACTTGAGCCAGCTCAGAAGCGGTTGCTGTGAGCGTGGCAGTATCGATTGCGACACCGCTTTCGCGACTTGCCAATGCCTCGCCGCTTAGTTTGACGACTACCCTTTTGAACCGAAGATCTTGTTTTGCTTGCACGTGGAGTAGAGAGCTAACGCGGACCGGCTCCGAGCGCAATGCTGGAAGACCACTACGCCTGGCCCTGCGCCAAGTGCCGTAGTAATAACTAAGCGATGTTGATGTATGGCCAGAGACGCTCCTTGCTCGGTCAGGCACTGTTTCTGTGTTTGGGGCTGGCGCTCAGCTGTCACCGCAAGGCGGCACCCCACGAAGAAATATCGGTGCAGCTGCCAAAACCCAGCCTAGGGCTCACTCAGCAACAAGCCGCTCAAGTCTTGGCTCGTGTTGGCGACAAAGCGATCACGCTTGGGGACTACGCTGCTGCGCTTGAGCGAATGGACCGCTTTGAAAGACTTCGATATCAATCGCCAGACCGGCGCAAGCAGCTGCTAGACGAGATGATTGCGGTCGAACTGCTGGCCGATGAAGCTAAAAGGCGCGGGCTCGACCGTGACCCCGAGACTCAGATGCGGCTTGACCAAGCACTGCGCGATGAGGTGTTGCGCCAGCACTTCGAATCACAGCCCGGTCCCGAGGCTATTCCGGAGCAAGAGGTCCACGCCTACTTTGACGATCACCGGCAGGAATTCGAAGAGCCGGAGCGACGGCGCGTAAGCGAGATCGTCGTCGGGAGTCTGGCCGAGGCTCAGCGCATCCATGAGCAGGCGCGTACTGGCTCCGCCGCGCAATGGGGTCAATTGGTTCGCGCGCATTCGATGGACCGCAAAGAAACGGCTGAACCGCTTCCCCTCGAGCTCGAGGGCGACCTGGGCGTGATGAGCGCGCCGAGCAGAACTGGGGGCAATGAGCCCAAGTTGCCCCCGGAATTGCTGAAAGCTGCTTTCGCAATCGACAAAGTCGGAGGCGTCTGCGCAGAGCCGGTACTGATTCAGGGTCGCTATCACATTCTGCGCCTCACCAGTCGCACGCCAGCGCGGCAGCGGAGTTTCGCTGAGGCAGACAGGAGTATTCGCATGACGCTTACTCAGCACCGCATTGAGGCGAGCCGCCAGCAGTTACTCGACGAATTGAAGAAAAAGATGCCCGTGGTCGTGAACCAAGAGCTTCTAGCAACGGTCAAGTCAGGCAACCAGTGACGAAAGCGCGCTCGTGAATCGCCCGCTACCCAATGCATCGGTTCGACTGCAGGAAGTGCAAGATTGGCATTGGCAGCTGCGCAATAGCGTCCGCTCGGTGGCTCAGCTGTCAGAGCATCTCGAGCTAACGGTCGACGAGCGCTCTGGCGCGATGGCAGCAGAACACGCGGGTCTACCGCTCGCGATCACGCCTTACTATTTGAGTCTTTGCGACCCGCGTGACCCAGGTTGTCCGATTCGGCGTCAGGTCGTTCCTACGGTTCGCGAAGCAATTCGAAGCAAGGGTGAATACGCCGATCCATTAGGCGAAGTGAGCCACGAGGTGGCCCCGGATCTGATTCAGCGTTACCCCGATCGGGCGTTGCTCCTCGTGCACGATCGGTGTGCCGTGTATTGTCGATTCTGCACGCGCAGCCGCTGGGTCGGGCAAGCGGGGGGAGCTCGCTCGCTCGCTCGGCTTTCGGAAGCTTTTACCTTTCTGCGCGAACATCCGAACATTCGCGACGTGATTGTCAGTGGGGGTGACCCGTTGACACTTTCAACGCGAAGAATCGTCGAATTGCTGACTGAGATTCGACGGATTGATTCGGTCGAGACCATTCGCTTGGCTACTCGGGTTCCGGTCACGCTTCCCCAGCGAGTAACTGACGAGTTGGTGAAGGAACTGCGGCCGTTGCATCCAATCTGGGTGATGACTCATTTCAATCATGCGCGTGAACTCACCAAGCAGGCAGAACGAGCCTGTGCATGCCTGGCCGATAGCGGCTTTCCGGTGATGAATCAAACGGTACTTTTGCGCGGAGTCAACGATAGTGCACCGGCGCTCACCGCGCTGTTTCGCGGGCTAATTCGAAATCGGGTACGGCCCTACTACCTCTTGCAAGGTGATCCAGTACGCGGCACCAGTCATCTAAGGACGCCGCTCGATACCGGTCTGCGCATCATGCGCGAACTGCAGGGTCAGCTCAGCGGCATTGCGCTGCCGAAATTCATCGTTGATACGCCGGGCGGCCACGGAAAAGTCCCGGTGAGTCCAGACTACATCTTGGCGCGCAACTCGGGCGTGACGCGCTTCCGGTCGCCGTTCGGCGTGGACGTCGATTACTTCGACCCGCCCGATGAGTAGAGCCCGGTGCCTCTGGGACAGCTCGGCGCAATCCGGTTCGCAAAGGCTGGCCATTCATCACGTCTCAGAAAACCCGCCCGCCAAGCTCGATGCGCTGAGGCTAGCCAAGGGCGCGCCAGAGGCACGCGATGACCAGTAGGGCCACGACTAGAGCCGTTACCTGTAGGCCGCGCTTTACTGCTCCGTGATCGTAGCTTTCAAGGGCCGCGAGATACAGGCGTTTGCGCTGGCAGAGGGTTGTCACCGCATCATCGTAATGCATCAATTCATCCAATGGCGCATCCGCTACCGGCACCTGCCCCTTGGTTTGCAAAATGGCGCGACCTAGATCAGCCAAGACTGTTGTCTGTTGCTCGCAAGCTTGGGTCATTGCGGTACTCGCAGAGGTAACGCTCGAATTCATGCTCCGCTCGAGAGCTGTACGACGAAGCTTCAAGTTGGCCAATTCTGATTGTTTTTGTGCCACTTGTGCTTCGGCTTGCTTCAGTTCCGTGCGTCGCGACTGGACCAATCCGTTGCAAGCATCCGCAGTTGGCAGCAGTGCCGTTGCCTGTTGCGACAGCTCGGCGAGGCGGCGCTCTTTGTTGGGATTCTTGCCAGGCACCTGCTCGATGTTGCGGCGCTCAATTTTGAGACGCTGAATACGAGCCTGCTCACGCTGCAGATCCGTTTCGGCGCTACCGAGCGCCTGCTGCGCGGCGAGCAGCGCAGCCTGAAGCTCTGTGACGTGGGTCTCGGTAGTCGCAATTGCCTGCTCGACTGCTTGGAGCTCGCTGCTCGACTGGGTTTGCAGTCGCTGAAGTTGGGTTTGAGCTATGTCACACACGGCTTCTGTTGCTTGCAGTGCCTGCAGAGCAGGCGCAAAACGGGGGTCGCTCGCGAGCATGCTGCGTAGCTGCATGGCAAGTGCCGTAAGGCACTGGTCGCGCTTGGCTTCGACCTGGCGCAACTCGGCAGTGATGGGATTGACCGCGCCAAGCAGGTCTCGGTGGCCTTGGTAGACCTGCAGGGCATAGAATGGCGTTTGCCACCAGGTTTTCGGCGGGTCGCCCCAGGAACGGAGCGGACGTACTAGCGCTCCGTCGATGAGTGCTGAATCGGGCTCTGGCGTGACTCCCGTCGGCCAGCGGCGCGCCCGCGGCGATTCGGGCCTGTTCGCCGGGTCTTGGACATTGGCTCCCGCCGGCAAATCGAGCGCAAGTGCAACGTCGGCCAGCCCTGTCATCAGGTCGTCATCGAGCGAGGCGTCGAACTCAAAGGCGGCACTGCTGGGCGTCGGCGGTTGCTGTCTTGTGGCGCCGGGTCCGGCCGTGGACGCAGGTTTCTGGCTCAGCCCGAGATCGAGATCCGGAATTTCGGGACTGGAATTGTCGCGGGGCGGAGCGTGAGGAGCCATCGCCAAGTGAAGAATTGTATCGTGAGCAGCGCGCGCCGCGAAAGCCAAATAGAAGCCTTTTCTTGCAGAGCAAGGGCCTCGTGGTGGTGCCCGCATACAGCGGGTATACAGGTGCTGACTGGACGCACGTGGATAAGCGCGCTACACAAAAGCCGCCCGTTTGATGTGGGCCTGCCAACTTTGCGTCTTGAACCCCGCCAGATCCGGAAGGAAGCAACGGTATTGCACAGCGAGTGTGGTGGGCCCTTACCTTATTTGGGGCTGCGGTTTTTGGGGTAGGTCCGCTGCCGAGCTGTGGGTTGAGAGCCTGATAAGGAGCTCTTGAGGGCACTTGACCGCGCATTCCTAGTCCGGGTCGGGAGCTGTCCTGTAGCTGAAGGGGAACAGCGATTGTGTTGTTGCAGAGACCCGCAAGCAGCGGCGGAACCCGGTTCACCCCCTGGAATCGACATCAAAATGTCTTTTCTA
>CAZCNI010000001.1:6343-7833 GCA_964499765.1 uncultured Polyangiaceae bacterium | reverse complement strand
GGGGGTATTCCGCTGACCGGAGACCCAAAAATGTCTTTTTTGCAGCAGGGCTGCTTAAGAACGACATTAGAATGTCTTTTCTAGGGGGTATTCCGCTGACCGGAGACCCAAAAATGTCTTTTTTGCAGCAGGGCTGCTCAGATGCCACATCAAAATGTCTTTTCTGGCAGCAACGCTGGTTTCCATTCCCTTCAAGGAGTCGTCGACGGGGTGCAGGAGCGGTTTTTCAGACGCCGAACATCTCGATGACGCTGCCGTTGTGAGCTAGCGGTGCGTCGAGCGCGTAGTGCACGAGGGTGCACGCCACTTCTTCTGGACTCATTCGCGGCGCAAAGCCGCTGCCCTGCAACATTTCCGTATCTGTTGAGCCCGGTAGAACCGCGACCGTCATCATGCCGGAGTCGCGCAATTCTTCGGCGAGGCTTTTCATGAAGCCGACAAGACCCCACTTCGACGCGCAGTAGGCTGCAGCGTTTGCAGTCCCGAGCGTCGATGAGATACTGGCGACGTGGACGATGCGGCCGTTTCGTTTTGCGCGCATGGCGGGCAGCACTTCCCGCGTTATCAAGTACGGAGCCCGCAGATTCACGGCGATCTGTCGGTCCCAAGAGTCCAAGCTCAGCGTCTCGATTGGCTCGCGCTGCACCACGGCCGCAATGTTGATGACGGCATCTGGAGCACCGCCGCGCTCGAGCTGTTCATGGCAGGCGCGCACCGTAGCTTCGGCATCGGTGAGTTCCGCTTCGGCCAGTGTTGCGGCCACACCGAGGTCGGCGATTGCTCGCGAGACGGTCTCGAGCAACGTGGAACGGCGGCCGAGCAACACGAGATCCGTGCCGCGCCGCGCCAAGTGGAGTGCTGTTGCGCGGCCAATGCCCCGACTGGCACCGGTGAGCCACGCGAGCGTCACGCCGCCGGCCCTGGGTTCATGGCGGCCTCGAGTGCTTGGCGCCCTTCAGCAGTGGTGAATGAGCCCGCGTAGTGAGTAGTGGTCACTGCGGTGGCGGGCTGTTTTGCGCCACGCAGGCGCAGGCAAGCGTGCTGCATCTCCAGGCGGCAGTAGGCGCCTTTCGCCTCGCCATGCAGCATCAGTGCGTCCACCACGTTCGCACCAATCTGCTCTTGCAATGTAAAGCGACGGCTGTAGGCATCCACTAGGCGCGCCAATGTGCCAATCCCGAGCAGATGCTTGCCCGGCAAGTAGGCAACCGTTGCGACGCCTTCTGCGGGAAGCAAGTGGTGGGGGCACAGCGTGCTGATTGCAATTTTCGAGAGGACCACGACGGGCGAACCGTGCAGTTCGTTGGTGGCGGTTATTGCGAACAGCTCCCGGATATCGACGCCATATCCGCAGAGCCAATCCCGCTCCCACGACTCGACTACCAGCGCGGGTGCCTGAGCCAGAGTCGGGTCCTGCTCTGGGTCACAACCAAAGGCCTTGAGCAGCTCGACTACGGCACGCTGTGCTTGCTCTCTGTTGACTGTCATGT
>CAZCNI010000001.1:0-6243 GCA_964499765.1 uncultured Polyangiaceae bacterium | reverse complement strand
GATACTAAATCAATAGGGAAAGATCTTAATCGCGACCTTGGTGAGAAACAAGTCGGCAATCAGGATGGAAATGGCGATTACCACCACGGTTCGCGTGGTGCTGTTGCCGACTCCGGCAGTACCACCGCGAGTGGTCAACCCAAAATGGCAACCCACCAGAGCGATAATGGCCCCGAAGAAAGGCGTCTTGAACAGTCCGCTCGCGAAGTCCGACATGGTGATGCTGCCGAGAGCGCTTCGTAAGAAGAAAGCTGCCGGGATCTGAAATTCCAAGTCAGTGACCAGCATGGCTCCGGCAAACCCAAGCACCAGAGCAAAACACGCCAGGAGCGGCATGACGACTACTGAAGCGAGTAGACGCGGAAGCACGAGTTTCTTTAGTGGGTCGGCTCCGAGCGCGCGGATTGCGTCGACTTGCTCGGTGACGTTCATGGAACCCACTTCAGCAGCCATCCCAGCTCCGATGCGACCCCCGACGATCACGGCCGTAAACGTGGGCGCCAGCTCGCGAGCAAACGTCAAGCCGACCACCCGTCCCGTGTACTCCATGCCCCCGAATTTGCGCAAACCGAAAGCGAATTGCACGGCCATGACCATGCCGATAAAGATGCTGGTTACTGCCACGATACCAATCGAAGCGACCCCCAGTGCGTCAATCTGAGTCAGGACGGCTTTGGTCTCGAATGGGCGTCGAAACAGTGCGCGCAAGGTTCCCGCTGTCATTTGCGCCATCTGTCCGAGATGGGAAAGAAACGCGACGACTTTGTCGAGTTGGTTTTCGACGAAACCTCGGTGAGGCGGCGCCACGAGACGGCTGACGCGAGACACCGACGAGGGAGAGTTGTCGATGTCTTGATCCCCTTGCGGGCGGGAGATCGGATCAGAACCAGTGCTCGAAATGGGTCCCGTCATGACCGTGCATTCGTTGAGAAACCGGTGACGAATCGATCGAACTCGCTGATCGAACTCGGGCTCACCGTGGGTTCGGCGATGAGAACGAAGTCATAGACGCAGCCGTCTTTCTTCAGCACGTACACGACGAATCGCCGCGGCACGCCATCGAGTTTTGCAGAAAGCTCTGTTCGCAGGGCTTCTCGACCATCGAGCGAAAGTGTAGCTTGTGTCAGCGGGTGTCGATCCGTGAAGTATAGGAATAGGTGTTGTGTGAGTGCAGCAAGCGGAACGTCGTCACCGTCTTTGCCGCAACGACCGTTGACCGAGATGACGAGATCACGAGCTGGATCGCGAAACGCAAGCAGTGCAGGTTCACCATCCATCTGATGCCACCCAAGCGCAATCGGTCCAGTCTGGAATTGCAGCGCTTCGTTGGCGTAGGTATGCCCGTCCCATGCGGAGCGCGCACAGGCTGTAACCAGGCACAACACGCCAAGCCAGGCAAAACGGCGGCAAAGAGAGAGACGGCCTCGAGTCATTGGCGCGATTGGGACCATACCATGGAGCGATCTTGACGCTGCCAAACTGGAAACACCTTATGCGAAGTTGCTTCAGGACCCTCGACCGGCCGTCGGTCATGGGCATTGCTTCTCGGTGGCAACTACCCGCGTGCTAGGCTCTCGCCAGCGATGATTCCCATCCGTGACGAGAATCCTACCCAGCGGATTCCGATCATCAATTACTCGCTGATCGGGCTCAATACCCTAGTCTGGCTGTGGGAAGTTATCTCGGAGCAGTCCGGTGCATCCTGGTTGACGGCCGCCTATGGTTTGGTTCCCCGGCGATTCTTGGGCGATCCAGCAGGGGATGCCTTCACCATTTTGCTTAGCATGTTCATGCACGGCGGTTGGGCGCACGTCGGGGGCAACATGCTTTTCCTCTACATATTCGGTGACAACGTGGAGGATGCTTTGGGTCGATGGCGCTATCTTGCCTTCTATTTAGTGAGCGGGTTGGTGGCAGCCGCAGCCCAAGTATTTGTTGATCCTTCGAGTACGATTCCCATGGTCGGCGCGTCTGGGGCTATTGCCGGAGTTTTGGGCGGCTATATGGTGCTCTATCCGCGAGCACCCATTGTCGTGCTCAATCCGGTTTTCCCGCTTTGGTTCCTTCTTGGCCCGGTTCTGGTCTTCCCGGCTTGGCTCGTCGTGGGGGAATGGTTCCTGATGAACTTCTTCATGGGCACGGGTGGCTCGTCCGCGGCACAGACTGGGGTTGCAGTCTTTGCACATATCGGTGGCTTTCTCGCCGGGCTTCTGCTTGTCAAGCCGATGCGAGAGAAGCAACGAACACTGGCGCGTCGAGACTGGGGAGGCTGGCGTCGCCCACCGCAATCTCCTGGGGGCTCATCCGGATTCGGTGGTGGATCGTGGGGCGGTTCCGGTGGATGGCCTGGCGGCTCAAATGGGCGTCCTGGGCGTTGGAAGTGAAGATGGCCGGGTAACGGCCGCAGTCTTCAAGCTCAGCGAGCAAGCGTCCTGAGACGCAACGAATAGTGCGCCGCGCCTTGCCGGTCCATCGGGCTAGCGATAATGCTTGCCCACCAGAAAATGCTGCTCCCCAAGCTCTACAACACGCTCAGCCGAAACGTGGAGCCGATCGCCACGCGCGACGGCAAGGTCGGCATCTACTGCTGCGGTCCAACTGTCTATGATGTGCCTCACGCGGGCAATGCGCGAGCTGCTCTTGTGCCGGACATCTTGGTGAGGCTGCTGCGTGCCTTCGGCTTGGAGGTCACCTACGTTCGCAATATCACTGACGTTGACGACAAGATTCTCGATCGTGCCAAACAGCAGGGGATCTCGCCCTTGGGCCTATCGGCGAAAATGGCAGTCGTCTACCAGGACCTAATGAAGCAACTGGGGTGCGTGCCCCCGACGCATGAACCCAAGGTCAGCGAGAACATCGACGACATCGTGCAGCTCATCCAGCAGATCATTGCGCGTGGCAGTGGCTACGTGCTCGACCGTCCCAACGGCACGCGCGATGTCTACTTTAGCGTGCGCAGCTTCTCCAGCTACGGCAAGCTTTCACGGCGCAAGATCGATGAGCTGCAGGTCGGAGCGCGCATCGAACGCGACGAAGATAAGGTCGATCCGCTCGATTTTGCACTCTGGAAGGGTGCGACGGCGGATGAATGGGGTTGGGAGAGTCCGCTTGGACGTGGACGCCCAGGCTGGCACATCGAGTGCTCGGCCATGAGCGAGCGGTTTTTGGGCCACGGTTTCTCGGTGCACACCGGGGGTATGGATCTGATCTTTCCGCATCACGAGAACGAGATCGCTCAAAGTGAAGCAGCGCACCCGGATGCAGGTCCCATGGCGCAGTGCTGGCTGCACAACGGCTTTCTCAACGTCGACAAGGAGAAGATGAGTAAGTCACTCGGCAATTTCGTGACCGTGCCAGACGTGCTTGTTCGCAACGATGCCGAGGGATTTCGGTGGTTCTTACTCACGGCGCACTATCGTGCCCCTCTGCAATTGGACACGACTACTGTGGATGGCAGGGCAATATTTCCCGGCATTGACGAAGCAGAAAGGCGCGTGGACTACCTGTATTCGACCATTGAACGGCTGGCGGAGTTCGGCCCGGCGCAATCCGATGCCAAGGGGGTTGCAAAAGACTTGGCCTCGTTCTCTGACTCGATCAAGCGCAGCATAGCCGATGCGCAAACTGCACTGCTAGACGACATTAACACCCCCGTCGCGTTGGCGGCGCTCGGCGAACTTCTGAAGTCGGCGAATGAGCTGTGCGACTTGAGGCAGAAGCGACGCAAAGACCCGAAGCTCGTCCAGGCGGCGGAGCAGCTAGGAACCGAGTATCGCAGTGCCATTGTGCAGATCACGAATTGGCTTGGTCTGCTGCAGAGTTCGCCGATTGAGTATCGCGCCCGCACGCGAGATTGCCGGGCCAAGCGGCGCGGCGTTTTGATTGCGGATATCGAGAGCAGGATCAGCGAACGCGTGCAGGCGCGTCAGGCTCGCGATTTTGCCCGTTCCGACGCGATCCGCGATGAGTTGAGCGCTTGGGGCGTCGTGGTGAGTGATTCGCCCACGGGCGCTACTTGGTCGATTGGCGTTTGACGCTGGGGCGTGCTGGTTTCGGTGTCTTTGCTCGAGGGCCGCTCGACTTGCCCCGAGCGGGGACCGAGATTGCCTGAGTTGTGAGCAATTCGTCAACGAGCAAGGTGAGCAGGTCGAGCGTGTGCGTGCGCGACTGTACCTTGGGCAACGAAGCGGCGGTTCGTGCGAACGAGCCAACACTCCTGCTACCGATGTTCAGCAAGCTGGGAGTCATGTTCACGCGCAATTCAATCTCGATACTGAGAATCAGGAGCGACCAATCCAAAGGGTCCAATTGCGGGTTGCGTTGCAGCAAAGTCCGCAGCTTGGTCTGTGGAAGTACATTTCCGTAACGTGCTTCGATGAGCCGCAGAACGTGAGCTTCGTCGCTCGAAAGGGCAGTCGATCGCGGCACGCTCCACCCCGTCAGACGCCGATGAAGAGCCTGTGCGCAAAGTTCCGTTCGAGCCGCGCGCGAAGCACTTTATCGGCAGCTGTTTCGATATCGTACTCGACCCGCTTGAATTCGAAGGTCTTTTTGTGTGGGTCGAACACCGTGTAACTGGCGCGGTTATCGTAGTCGCGAGGTTGACCGACTGAGCCCACGCTCACGATATACTTCTTGCCCGGATCGAGCTCGAAATCAAGTGGCGGCAGTTCCTCCACGGAGTCGTTGGTCAATGCAAACACCTTGCACAGGTGCGAGTGACCAATCAGCGTCAACGCTGGTAGGGCATCGAACATCGGCAGACATTCGCGGGCTTGCTCGGGAGCAAAAATATATTCGAATTCTTCGAGGCGCACGGGCGAGCCGTGGCAAAGATGAAGATCGTATTCGTTGAGCTCGATCTTATAGGTAAGGCTCTTGAGCCATTGCATACTCTCAGGCGTCAGCATTTGAGCATGAGCGTCCAGTGCGTTGCGTGCGGCCTCGTAGTAGTAGGAGTAGTCCATCCTCCCGGCGACGGCTGCGTCGTGGTTACCGAGCACCGTGTCTTTGACGAGCCCTCGAATGACTTCAGCGCACTCGTTCGGTGAGCCCCCGTAGCCAACCGTGTCGCCAAGGCAGTAATAGACGTCGATCGCCTCGTCTCGGTAGGCTTCCAAAACGGCGCTCAGCGCTTCGTAGTTTGCATGGATGTCGCTGAGGATTCCGAGTCGCATAGGCAATACAGCGCAATTCCCGTTCCTACCTCGTCTGCGTCGCGGCGGCGAGACGATCTTTTATTGGGGGCCGGCTTGGCCGGAAGCTGATCCACGAATTCAGCGGGTTCGTTGCCAATGGAGCACCGCAGTAAAATGCAGGCGGGCTACCCGGCCGTTGCCTAGTCGGACAGAAAGCGCATTGGATCACATGCCAAGTCGGCGCTCTTGAGTACGGTTGCTCAATGCGCACGACGTCCGGACCCTCATTACCAGATTCGGGGCCGATCGCTGACCCAATGGAACCAGGCGCTCATGGCTGTAATGGCAACTGCGAGCACGCCGGCAAAGACGCTGACGAGTGTGAAGAGCACGCCAAAGACATCGACGAAGGCGAGGACGCCGGCGAGGATTTCGATGCGGGTGCAGCACCCACCGTCAGTGCGCCCGCTCCAGAAGCGATTACGGAACTCTGTGCCCAATGTGAACAGTACGTGAGCCGTGCCGTGGGCATGTCGCTAGATTTCACGCCAGAGACTCTTCCAATCCTGGACCATTATCTCTCTCTGGTGCGTGCCAGTTGCGAGGAACGCCCTGCGCTGCTCACATTGACGGCCAACGCGGCGGGGGCGTATTTTGGCGAGCTCGTTCGCCAACGGTTCGACGGCTTCTGGCTGATGCCGACCCCCGACGTGCATGACTGGTATGTCTGTACGCGAGCGGTCTACTTCAAATTCAATCCTATCGGTGTGGTGCACGAAGTGATTGCTCAGGCATCCGGCCATCCCGGACCCGGCGGCGAGTTCAAGTTGGCTCGCGACGAACAAGCGTTGATCGAAGAACGGCTTGCAGCTGTGCCAGCGGTTGCCACCGAGCAGTACTATCTACTGTCGACTCGACTCGAGGCTATCGACATTGTCATGGAAACGCTTCGATTCGTGGTGAATCAGGGCGGAGGCCAAGAGCAAGAACTCGAACCCGAAGACTACGAGTGACGCCTTGTTCCTTCTTGTTCGTGGTCCCACTGAATCGAGGGTGGCTTTCCGGAATGCCTGCGCTCCAGACTAATCCCAGGCATTCCCGG